>JAEUJM010000032.1 GCA_016794585.1 Acidimicrobiales bacterium | reverse complement strand
CAGCGCGGTGGGGCGGCTCGTCCTCGACGCGGAAGGCGAAGTCCTCGACGCCGGCCGCCAAGCCCGCCAGTTCAACCGGGCCCAACGCCGGGCCATGGCCCGCCGCGACGGCGGCTGCGCGTTCCCCGGCTGCGACCGCCCGCCTGAGTGGTGCGACGCCCACCACCTCGACTTCTGGGACGCGGAGCACGGCCTCACCGACCTCGACCGCGGTTGTCTGCTGTGTCGACGCCACCACAACCTGCTCCACAAGAAGGGGTGGACCCTCGACCGCGACGTGATCACCGGCATCTTCACCGCCACCGCCCCCGACGGCCGCACCTTCACCAACAACCCCCGCCGGCGACAAGCCAAGCCACGGCGACACGAGCCGCCCGCCACCACCACGGACCCCATCACCGGACCCGATCCGCCCGGCCAGCGACAACCCAGCCGCTGCTGACGCAGCGGCGCCCCACCGGCAAGGACGAAAGTCGGCGATCGAGAAGCGACCTACCTCGCGAGGGTGAGCACGTTCTCCGGATCCACCGACGCCAGCGCGACGTCGTATCGATCGGCCAGTTCGGCCGCTCGCCGATAGTCCGTCTCGTACGCAACCACCAGGGACCGCACGCGCTCGCCCGCACGCAGCGCCAGGGCCCCACCGATCTCTGGCCGCTCGGTCTCAGCCGCTGAGGGCGAACGCCGCCGCCGCTTCGGCGTGGAGGCGGGTGGTCGGGAAGTACGGCACGGGGACGTCGGCGGGGGCGAGGAGGAGCTCGATCTCGGTGCAGCCGGCGATCACCCCCTCGGCGCCCCGCTCGATGAGGCGTCCGACCACGTCCTGGTAGGCGGCGCGCGAGGCCGGCGAGAGGACGCCTCGCACGAGCTCGTCGTAGATGACGTCGTGCACGAGGGTGCGGTCGGGCTCGTCGGGCACAAGTACCTCGAGGCCGTGGCGCTCGCGTAGCCGGCCGACGTAGAAGTCCTGCTCCATGGTGAAGCGGGTGCCGAGCAAGCCGACCGACCGCACGCCGGCGGCCTCGATGGCGGCCGCGGTCGGGTCCGCGATGTGCAGCACCGGCACCGGCGCGACCGCAGCGGCCACCTGGTCGTGCACCCGGTGCATGGTGTTGGTGCAGATCACGATGCCCTCGGCGCCGCCGAGCACGAGGTGGGCGGCGGCGTCGGCCAACAGCACGCCGGCGTCGTCCCATCGGCCGGCGGCCTGGAGCGCCTCGACCACCGAGAAGTCGAACGAGCGGATCAACAGGTCGGCCGAGGCCACCCCCCCGACCCGCTCACGCACGGCCTCGTTGATCAGGCGCTCGTACTCGACCGACGACTCCCACGACATCCCGCCGAGCAGCCCCAAGCGACGCATGGCCCCAGTCTCGCAAGTCCCCGGGAGGTCCTAGGGGGCGCTGAGGAAGCTCCAAGGGTCGGAGCCGACCATGAGGTCCATGGAACAGCACCCCGCCCCCACCAACCCGGCCCCCGCCGACCCGGCCCCCCGGGCGGCGGACCAGCTCCCCCCGGCTCGAAGCACCCGCGGCCCCAAGCGCAAGCGCCGGCACCCGGCGAAGCGGGCCCGCCGCGTCGCCACTGCGGTCAGCGCCTCCGCCGCGGTCCTCATGGTCGGCGGCATGGCCTACAACGCCCAGGCCGACCAGGCCACTGACAGCGCGGAGGCCGTCGTCACCACGGACAGCTCGGCGACGGCGACCGTCAGCAGCGCAACGGACACGAGCTCGTCCGACAGCACCAGCAGCACCGACAGCTCGAGCGCCGGCAACTCGTTCGCCACCACCGACTCGAGCTCGACCGACACCAGCTCGTCGGATACCAGCTCGAGCACGGCCACCGCCACGGCGGCCACGCCAGCCAGCAGCGCCGACACCACCACCGCCAGCAGCTGAACCGAGCGAGTCCGACCACCCGCACCCGGCGCCCAACTTCCCGCTCACGCCTGCCCGGCCCCGCCACCTGCCCCCCCGATCGACCGACCCCGCGACGCACCCCGCACGCCGCATCCGAGCCCCCGCACCGAGCGCCCGACCGCACCCCGACCATCCGAGCCGACCGAGGACCTGCTGCCATGACCCTGACCGACGCCCCGCCCGCCCTCGCCGGCGACACCCGCGATCCCGACGACGCCGACGAGATCGGTCGCGACCTCGGCGACGACGCCACGGACACACCGCCGCCGGCCGAGCCCGTGCTCCCCACGACCTCGGGTTCGCCGTGGCGTGACCGCTTCCACGCACCGACCCGGTCGGGCTGGATCACGATCGCCATCGCCCTCGTCGCCGCTGGCCTCTACACGTGGGGCCTCGGCTCGGCCGGCGTGGCCAACGACTACTACGCCGCCGCGGTCAAGGCCATGAGCACGAGCTGGAAGGCCTTCTTCTACGGCTCGATCGACAGCGGCAGCTTCATCACCGTCGACAAGCCCCCAGCCTCGCTGTGGGTCATGGCGCTGTCGGCCCGGATCTTCGGCTTCAGCACCTGGTCGATGCTCCTCCCCCAGGCCGCCGCCGGCGTCGCCTCGGTGCTCATCGTCCACCGCATCGTGCGGGAGTGGATGGGCAACGTGGCCGCCCACCTGGCTGCTCTCGGCTTCGCCCTCACCCCGGTGGCCGTGGTCATGTTCCGGTACAACAACCCGGACGCGCTGCTGACCCTGCTGGGCCTCGGCAGCGCCTGGGCCATCTGGATCGCGCTGAAGACCGGCCGCACCCGCTGGCTCGTCCTGTCGGCCGCGCTCGTCGGCCTGGCCTTCGAGACCAAGATGCTCCAGGCCCTCGTGGTGCTGCCCGCGTTCGTCGCCGTCTACCTCTTCTTCGGGCCCCCGAAGCTGGGCAAGCGCATCTGGCAGCTCGCCCTGGCGGCCGTCACCGTCCTGGTCTCGGCCGGCTGGTGGATCGCCATCGTCGCCCTGGTCCCCGCCTCGAGCCGCCCCTACATCGGCAGCACCGAGGACAACTCCATCATCAGCCTGGTCCTGGGCTACAACGGCCTCAGCCGCATCTTCGGCAGCGAAGGCGGCGGCCCCGGGGGCTCCGGCGGAGCCACCGGCGGCGGCGCCGGCTTCGGCGGCGCCGTCAGCTGGCTGCGCATGTTCAACACCGAGGTGGGCGGCCAGGTCGCCTGGCTCATCCCCCTCGCCCTCGTCGGCCTCGGCGCCGGCCTCTGGCTGACGCGACGCAACCCCCGCACGGACCTCGCCCGGGCGGGCTGGGTGCTCTGGGGCGCCTGGGCCGTCGTGTCCATCGTGGTGTTCAGCCGGGCCGAGGGGATCTTCCACCCCTACTACACGGTCCAGCTCGCCCCGGCGGTGGCCGCCCTCGCCGGCGCCGGCGCCGTCGCCCTCTGGCAGCTCGGCCGACGCCACCCGGCCACCCGCTGGTTCCTGCCCGCCACCATCGTGGTCACGGCCGGCGTGGCCGTGACCATCCTGCGGCGGACCCCCGACTTCGCCTCGTGGCTGCCGATGGCCATCATCATCGGCGCCGCCCTGAGCGCCGCCGGCGTCTGGATCGGCGCCAGCCTCCGCCACCGCACCCTCACGCTCGCCGCGGCCTCCATCGCCGGCGTCACCCTGCTGGCGGGTCCGACCGCCTACAGCCTCACCACCATCGCCCACACCCAGACCGGCTCACTGGCGGCCGCCGGCCCCACCAGCACCAGCGCCGGCGGCGGGTTCCCGGGGATGGGTGGCGGGGACGGCGGCACCGGCCCCGGAGTCAGCTCCACGAGCTCCATCGACGGCGACACCGAGCTGGTGGCCTGGCTCGAGGCCAACCAGGGCGACGCCACCTGGCTGGTGGCCGCCTTCAGCTCGCACAGCTCTGCCTCGATCATCCTCGCCACCGACGAGCCGGTGATGACCATCGGCGGCTTCAACGGCCAGGACCCCGCCCCCACCCTCGACGAGTTCATCGAGTACGTCGAACAGGGCGAGCTCCGCTACGTCCTCGTGGACGGCGGCGGCGGGCTCGGTGGCGGCATGGGCGGCGGGCCCGGCGGCGGCACCTCGGAGATCACCACCTGGGTGACCGAGAACGGCACCGCCGTCGACACCGGGACCGGCACCACGGTCTACGACCTCTCCGCCCTCGCCTCCACCGTCGCCGACGACGACTGACCTTCGATCCACCGACCACCCACCCGATCCCCGACCCCCTCCCCCGAACACCACCCCGAAAGGACCCACCATGAGCTACGACCCCACCAACGAGAACGACGCCCTCGATCCCGCCGGCGCCCCGCCGGAGCCCGTCGCCTCGGCCGCCGCCCCCGAACCGCCACCGCCCGCCGCTCCCCCCGGGGACCCGCTCTTCGACGAGCCGGGCTACGCCGCCGCTTCCGGCGCCGCTGCCACCCCACGGGCCAGCGCCGGCGGCGTGGACAAGAAGACCCTCATCGGCGCCGGCGTCGGCGCCGCGGTCATCGCCCTCGGTGCCGTCGTGGGCATCAACCTCGCCTCCTCCGGCGCGGAGAACGCCACCGACACCGCCGCCTCCGGGCCGGCGGGCATGACCGGCGGCCCCGGCCAGATGGGCCAGATGCCCGGCGCCACCCAGGACGGCAGCACCGACGGTCAGGCCCAGGGGCAGACGGGCCAGATGCCCGGCGGCATGCAGGGCGGGCCCAGCGGCTCGACCGGCACCGTCGAGAGCATCGGCGACGGCACCCTCACCATCGCCACTGAGGACGGTGCGTCCGTCGAGGTGACCACCACCGACGACACCGAGGTGTCCATCTCGGAGACGGGCTCCGCCGACGACATCGACGAGGGCGACACCGTCATGGTGATGGGCCAGTCGGGCGACGACAGCTCGGTCACCGCCGAGCGGGTGGTCGAGCGCTCCGGCGATGACGGAGACGGGGAGGAGGGCGACGACGCCCAGCGCGGCCCCGGCGGCCCCGGCGGCATGGGTGGCGTCAGCGGCGACGTCAGCTCGGTCGACGGCGACAGCTTCGTGGTCGCCACCGACTCGGGCGACATCACCGTCACCATGACCGACGACACCACCGTCGTCATCGAGCGCACCGGGTCGGTCGACGACCTGTCCGAGGGCGACGAGGTCTTCGTCCACACCGAGACCAGCGACGACGGCAGCGCCTGGGCGGAGCGCATCATGGCCGGCGACGCCCTGCCCGACGGCGGGACGATGGGTGCGATGACGGGCCAGCCCCCGTCCGGCATGGACGGCGGGCCCTCCGGTCAGTCGGGCACCATGGCTCCGCCCAGCCAGGGCGGCTCGGACAGCTCCGGATCGTCGGGGACCACCGGCGGCGCCCCCGGCGGGAACGCCGGCCCGAGCGGGGTCACCACCACCTGACGCACGACGTCGATCCCGATCGGCCGCGACGGGCCGGGCCGCATGCCCGGCCCGTCGACGGTCGGTCGGGCGCGGTGCGTATCAGGACCGGCGCTGCATCACGGGCGGTTGCTGGACGACCGGACGCTGGTCCACCACGTAGTGCCGGCGCCGCATCGCCACCTGGACGAAGGCGACGACCAGGCCGATGCCGCCGGCGATCATCAAGATGAGGCCGATGGTCGCCAGGTCGACGCCGTCGACGCTGTCGGCCACTGCGTAGCGCAGGATGGCGCCGAGTGCGCCGAGGAAGATGCTCACGCCGAAGGTCATGGGGTTGCCTCGCTGTGCTCGGGGAGGGGTACGCCTCCTTCCTTACCCAGCCATGACCGCGCGCGGTCACCGGCCGCGCGCGGAGCGCATCGGGCCGAGGTGAGGCGGTCCGCTCAGGCGGGCAGGGGTGCGTGCGAGACCATGACGTCGGCGCAGACGTCGCGGGCGAGGTCGACGACGACGTCGACCGCCGGCGACCGGTGCCGGTGGGGCACGGCCAGCCCGATGGTCCGATCGGGGATGGGCGGGTCCACCCGGCGCACCACGATGCCCGGATCGGTCGGGTCGATGGCGAGACGGGCCGTGACCGCATGCGCCATGCCCGAGCGCACCATCGCCTGCACCGCGCTGTTGTCGGTGGTGCGGAACACCACGTTCGGCTCGGCGCCGACTTGGCGCATGCCGTCCTCGATCAGGATCTGACACGCGGTGAGCGACTGGCCGATGAGGGGCAGGCCGTCGAGCACGTCGGCCGGCACCGGCACGCCGTCGGGCGTGAGGGGCTCGTCGGCCGAGCTGATGACCACGAACGGATCGTCGGCCAGGGCGATGAAGTCATACGGGCCGTCGTCCACGGGTGCCACCACGAAGCTGAGGTCGAGCTCGCCGGCCGTGAGCGCCCGCAGCAGGTTGGCCTGCTCGTCCTCCTCGACCAGGCTCACGGTGATGTCGGGTCGCTCGTGACGCAGGCGGGTGAGGAGGGGCGGCAACAGCTCGACCGACACGCTCTGGAAGGTGCCGATGGTGAGGTGGCCCACGCGGCCCGCCCGGTAGGCGGCGAGATCGGCCTCGGCTGCGGCGACCCGGTCGAGGATGGCCTCCGCGTGCGCGAGCAACAGCACGCCCGCGGGAGTGAGCGCCACCGGCTTGGGGCCGCCCGGACGCTCGAAGAGCACCTCGCCCACGGCACGTTCGAGGGCGGCGATCTGCTGGCTGATGGCCGACTGGGTGTATCCGAGCCGGGTGGCGGCCCGCCCGAAGGAACGCTCGGCGGCGACCGCCCGCAGCGCCACCAGGTGGCGCAACTCGACCTGGCCGAGGACCTCGGCGACGGGTGTGGGAGTGCCCGTGGGATCATTAGCGCTCATGATGAACTCGATGATAGATGATCGTTGGACCTAATGGAACACCCATCGTACGGTCATCCCATGACCAGTCACGAGCGCATCCCCACCTCCGAGTTCACCCACCTCGTCGCCCGTGACGGGGTGGCCTCCCACCGCCGCGAGCTCGCCGCCCTCGGCGCCCGAGCCGTCGCCGTCGGCGTCCAGCCCGGTGCCGCCTCGGTCCTGCTCGACCCCGCCGCCTCCGACGTGGTGCGCGAGCGGGCCTTCGCCGTCGTGGCCCGGGCCCTCACCGGCCGGCGCCGGGTGGCGACGACCGACGCCTCCCCCGAGTTCGTGGTGGTGGCGTAACCCGCACCGACCCGATCGTCGTGACGGCCGCTCCCCTGGTCGCACGGCCCGGCGTCGGGGCGGTGGCGATCGGATCCCTGATCGCCACCGCCCCGCGCCCACAGCAGCCGGGGGGACGGCCGCCGCGGTCAGCTGCGGCGCACGGTCATCTGGACCGTGTCGCGCCGGGTGGTGAGGCTCTCATCGGTGGTGCTCAGCTTGAACTTGCAGTTCAACGTGGCGCCGGCGGGCGCCGTCCGCTTCACCTTCACCTCGACCACCCAGTCCGGGCCGACGGGACCGGGATACACAAAGCCGGTGAAACCAGCGACGACCTGGGGGGTGTAGTCGATCAGGATCGGGGTGACGCCGAAGTAGGTGACCTTGAAGCTGCTGTTCCCGGCGCAGCCTCGGAAGCTCACGTCGATTGTTTCGTCGCCGTCGTTCTGCGTCCGGAGGTAGAAGCGGACCGTGGTGCCCCGGGCGGCGTTGCGGCTCATCGTCTGGCCGGCGCCCGTGGTGTTGTAGACGCCATCGCCGGCATAGGTCCTGTTGTTCTTGCTGACGAGAGCATCGGGCTGCTCGGGGAGCGGGAAGGGGTCGACTCCCTCCCCCTCCGCCGTGGCCGGCGCCGCACCGATGGCGAGCAACAGTGCCACCAGCGCACCCGTCACCACCACCCGCGGCAGGTGCCGCCGAGATGTTCCGTTGGGCACGATGTTCCTCCTCGATGGATGAGCGCTTCATCATCGGTGGAGACCTGGCTCGGCGATACCGCAATCTGGGCCAAATCAGGTTTGGCCCACATTGCGGTATCGGAGCCTTCGACACCGTGAAACAGTCGGCGCCATGTCTGCCTCCGTCACCCGGCGATTCGCCGCGACCCTGCTCCTCCTGCTCGCTGTCGGCCTCAGCGCCTGCTCGAGCGACGACGGCGGCACCGAGTCGGCGGGCGAGGGCACCACCGCCACCGAAGCTTCGGACGACAGCGGTGGTGACGACGGTGGGTTCGAGCCCACGGTCGAGCAGTGCGAGGCCGTCGGCTCGGTTCCCGAGGACGCAGCCGCTCTGGAGGAGACGGTTGCGCTCTTCCCCGAGGATCTCCAAGAGGACGTCCGCCAGTTCGGTGACGACTTGGCGGCCTACGTCACCTCGTTCGACGACCAGACCGGCGAGCCCTCCGCTCCCGAGCCCGAGCCGTCCGAGGCGCTGACCCCCGTGTTCGAGACCTGTTCGGAGCTGCTCGCGACCGACGACACCACCCCGGCCGGCGGCGGCGAGGCGACCTTCACCTATGGCTCGATCCAGATCGCCGGCGAGTCCGCCGTGATCTCGGTCTCGGGCGAGTGCACGGACGGCACGTTCCCAACCGAGGTCGAGCTGGTCTTCGGGCCCTTCAGTGACATCGCGACGGCCGCGGACCTCGGAGGCGGCGAGTACGAGTTCACCATCGACGTCGCCGCTGGCGCCACCGAGGCGCAGTTGCAGGACGAGCTCGGCCTCGATCCCGAGTCGATCGAGACCAGCATCACCGGCACCTGCGGCTGACGCTCGACGACGTCGAGGGCCACCGGCTCGGCCGTGGGGGGTGTTGACCGACACGTCCCCGGCCGAGCCGGCGCCTTCGTCACCCCGCCGATCCGATGACCGACACCAGTGGCGGAGAGGGTTGCTTCACCAAGTAGGCGCCTGAGAAGGCCAAAGAGTTCCCGCCGAACGGAAATTGCCTCCGCCATGTGCTCCCCGCGCCGAGCGGACTCGGCCCGAGCACGGCCTCTGAGCTCGCCTCAGGCGTCGGCGACCGCTTCGTCCGAAGGGCTCGCCTCTGCCGCATCGGCGTCGCCGTTCGACGCGTCGACGGGGTCGCCTTCGTCGGCCAGCAGGCCGTTGGCGACCGCCAGCGCGTAGGCCACGTGGGAGGCCTTGTCGTAGACCGCGGTGAAGTAGTGCTCCGCGTTGGCGCCCTGGCCGGGGAGCGACGGAGTCCCCAGCGAGCGCACCAGCACGGTGGGGTCGTCGGGCACGTGCACCGCGGCGGCGAGGTCGGCCGGCGCCGTGCCGGGCACCTCCCAGAAGTCGACCGCCTTCTTGGCCTTGGCCTTGGCCTTCCCGCCACCGCCACCGCCCGAGGGAGCGCCGCCGCCGTTGGGGTTGCCGGCGTTGCCGCCGCCGCCCTTGCCGCGGCCGGACCTGCGACGAGCGCTCATGTTTCCCGCTCCTGTTCGCTTCGCTCACGGGCCGCTCGGGCCACCGCTACGCTCACGCCGCGTCCTCTTCGCCGTCGGCGTCGGTGCCGGTGTCGCCGTCGCCGTCGACCTCGTCGAGCAGCTCGTCCATGCGCAGGCCCAGGGCCCGGCGCAGCTGCTCGGGATCGAGGTCCTCGACGCTGGAGGACTTGGGCAGGGCCACGTCGGCGATCTTGCGCTTGCCGGCCACGACCTCCTCCACGCGGGAGTCGATGGTGCCGGGGCAGATGAGCTGGTGGTAGATGACGGTGCGGGTCTGGCCGAGCCGCCACGCTCGGTCCCGAGCCTGGTCCTCGACCGCGGGGTTCCACCAGCGGTCGTAGAGCACCACGTGGTTGGCGGCGGTGAGGTTGAGGCCGGTGCCGCCCGCCTTGAGCGACAGCACCAGGGCGGCGGCACCGTCGGTGTCGTTGAAGTTCTCGAGGATCTGGTCGCGGGCGGTGCGGGTGAGGCCACCGTGGTAGCACTCGACCGGCGTCTTGGTGCGCTTGGTCAGGTGCTCGGCCATGCGCTGGCCCCACTCGGCGTACTGGGTGAACACCACGATGCGCTCGCCGGCCGAGAACACCGAGTCGACGATCTCGTCGAGGCGGGCCAGCTTGCCCGACCGGTCGGGCAGGCCGTCGTCGTCGCCGGTGTAGGCCGCGGGGTGGTTGGTGATCTGCTTCAGCGCGGTGATGGCGGCGAAGACGTGGCCCTTGGCGGAATCCTCGCCTTCGGCCTTCAGGAGCAGCCGGTCGATGACCGCCTGGTAGAGCCCGATCTGCTCGGGGGTCATCGCACAGTGGTCGATCTCGTCGATGCGGTCGGGGAGCTCGGCGGCGATGACGGGCTCGTCCTTGGTGCGACGGAACACCAGGATGCCGTTGAGGGCGCGCATGGCGTCCTCGCCCTCCTTGCGGGTGGCGTCGCGGTCGGCGGAGAGATGGGTGACGAACGCGGATCGGGCGCCCACGAGCCCGGGGTTGGTGAAGTCGAGGATGGCCCACAGGTCGCCGAGGCCGTTCTCGATGGGGGTGCCGGTGAGGGCGACCTTGGTGCGGGCACCGATGCGGCGCAACAGTTGCGCCGTCTCGCTCGTGGGGTTCTTGATGACCTGGGCCTCGTCGAGGACCATCTTCGTCCACTCGATGCTGGACAGCGCCTCGACGTCACGCACTGCGGTGCCGTACGTGGTGATGATCACGTCGGCCTGCTCGACCTCTTCGGCGAGGTCGGCGGCCGAGGCGCGTCGGGCACCGTGGTGCACCAGCACCCGGAGCTCGGGCGTGAACTTGTTGGCCTCGCTGGCCCAGTTGGTGACCACCGCCGGCGGGGCCACGACGAGGGCCGGGCCCTGGTCGTGGGTGGCCAGCAGGTGCGAGAGCATCGTCGGCGTCTTCCCGAGACCCATGTCGAGGGCGAGGCAGCCGCCGAGGCCGGCGGCGTCGAGGAAGTTCAACCACGCCAAGGCGTCGCGCTGGTAGCTGCGCAGCTCGCCCACGAAGCTGTCGGGAGGATCGGCGGGCTCGGTCCGCATCTCCTGGGCGGTGCGCAGGATGTCGGTGGCCCAGCTGGCGCCCTGCACCTGCACGCCACCGGCGAGGGGGGTCCCTTCGAGGCCGAGCGCGTAGCGCAGCATCTCGGCACCGGTGAGCTGCTCGGTGCTGGCCCGCTCCTCGAGGGCCGCGGCGGCCGCCTCGAGGTCCGCGTGCTCGACGGCCACCCACTTGCCGCCGGAGCGGACGAGGGGGCGGGCCTCTTTGGCCAGCTTGGCGATCTCGGCGGCGGTGAGCTCGACGTCGTCGAACACGACCGACCAGCGCACCTTGGCCAGCTGGCCGGCGCCGCTGCCACCGGTGGAGGGGTCGCTGTCGAGGCGCAGTGCGGGGCTGACCTTCCGCGGGGACATGGCCGGCACCCGCACGTCGAACCCGGCGGTGATGAGGTTGCGGCCGGTGACCGACATGAGCTGCCACGCCTCGTCCTGGCTGAGGATGACGTCGCCGCGGCGGTGGCTGCCCAGGCGGTTGAGCTCGGGCAGGAGTCGCTCGAGCCGGCCGAGGTCGGCCTCGAGCTCACGTCGCTTCGAGCCGGCGTTGACGAGGGCCACGTCCACGGAGACGAGGCGCTTGTCCGGGCCGGGCGCGAGCACCTTGAGGTGCCAGGCGCCGCCGACATCGGGCGGGTCGAGCTGCACCACGATCTGGCGGGTCGAGGGGTTGACCACGGGCTTGGCCCAGCGGTCGATCTGGCCGGCGACGTCGCCCGCGACCACCGAGGGGGCGGTGAACTCGCTGCCGTCGAGGCGGGTGAGGAAGGCCTCGGCCACCTCGCTCGGACGGTTGACCGTCGGGGGCGGCGCCGCCACCACCACCATCTGGGCGGCCTGGCGGCAGATGGCGTCGACCATGGCGGTGAGCACCAGGTTGGTGACGTCGCGGGCCTCGGACGAGGTGGCCACGGCGCGCACCGAACCGGGCATGGCCTTGGCGAACGCGTTGAGGCGGTTGGCGTCGACCAGCGCCGGCGTCCAGCGCACGTGCACCAGGCGGCTCTTGTCGCCCGAGCCGCGGCGCTTCCGCTTCTGCTTGAGCAGCGGGACCATCGAGCCCTTGGCCACGAGCTCGACGGCCCAGGCGGCCACGGCCGAGAACCAGCGGACGGAGGCGCCGACGCGGTCGTCGTCGTTGCGGTCGGCCACCGCGGCCAGCCAGCCGAGGATGTCGCCAGCGGGGACGGCGAGGCCCGAGGCGTTCGGCCCGCCCGGGATCTGCACCGACGCATGCGGCGCCCACGGCGGAGCACCGGCGCCGACCTCGTCGAGGAAGGCGGCCAGGCCGCTGCGGTCGAGCGGGGCGGCCGTCGGACCTGCGGCCCACGCGACCAGGCGGCCGGCGGACCACGAGAGCTGGAGGCGAGCGACACCGTCGTCGGCCTCGACGGCCGGGGCGCCGCCGGCGGCGGACGGGCCGTCGTCCTCGAGGCCGTCGTCGGCATCCTCGGGAAGGCCGCGGGCCCGACGCAGAGCCAGGACGAGGTCGTGGCGCTCGGCCTCGAAGTCGGCCAGCACCTGCATCCGCTCGGGGCCTTTGACGCTCTCGCGCACGGCATCGAGACCGTCCTCGACCTCGTCGAGCAGGTCCTCCACGACCCACTCCCAGCGGCGACGGTCCGCCTCGAGCAGAGCGAGTTCGTCCTCGGACGCGCGCCCGTCGAGCTCGGCCTGCACCAGCGCCTCGAAGGCGCGCGGGTCGAGCGCCGCCGCGCCGGACGGGAGGGTGTCTATCGACAAGAGACCATCGACAATCTGTTGCTCCGCTTCTTCGGTGGGCGTCGTTCGTCTTCGCCCACGGCTGTGCGCCCCACCCCAACCGCCTACCAGCAGGTGCGCCGCTGACGCCCTACCCCGGTCGGTGAAACCCACGACCCCACGAGGACCCCCACATGGGGTGCGCCTCACCCATGAGCATACCCGCACCAAGGCTCCACACCGCCACGCGGCGTCGCCACATGGCGCCTGCGCTGCGCAGCCGCGGCTCACCCGGACGGATTCGAAGTTGGCCCGATTGCGGTATCTGCCGCGCCCCCTGACCGTCGACAATCCCGACGTGACCCGAACTCGAGACCCCCTCGTCGAACAACCGGTCGACCTCGAAGCCCCCCGATCCCGAGGCCGGGCGGCGGCGCGGCTGGCCGTGGCCGCCGTCCTGCTCATCGGGCTCGTGGCGGGAACCTGCACGAGCGGCGGTGTGGCGGGCGCCGAGGCCGACCCGGCCTAACCCCAAGCCCAGCCTGTCACCGGATCACGCGGCAGTCCCGCACCGGAGACTTGGCCCACATTGCGGTATCCCGGACGGCACCCCATCCGTACCGTCCACGGGATGAGGAGCAGCAAGCACGGCGAAGGCGACAACCGGCAGCGCCGGGCACCTCGGCCCCGCCGAGTGTTCACCGTCGTGGTCTTGGGCATGCTCACGATCGGCTCGCTGGGGGCCGCTCCGGCGGGAGCGATGCGACCCGAGGACAACAGGGGTCAACACGGCTCGCACGCGCCCTCCAACTGGCAGGCCGCCATAGAAGTCGCAGAACCCGAGTGCGTTCAGACGAGCAATGGTGTTCGGGTGAGCGTCGAGGTCCGGGCAGCGATGTGGGCCCGAGATCAATGGGTTCAGGGATTCGAGGTCGAGGCGCAGCTGATTCCCGCCGGAGGGAGCAGTCGAGCCTGGGGATCGCCTGCCCGTCGCAGCCTTAGGACGAGCTCGTTGCGCGTGGAACGCACCCTGGCGGCGCGAACGAACGCGATGGCCCTCGTCGACCCCGAGGGCGAGCGCTACGACTACGACGTCCGGGTCAGGCTGAGGTTCGACCGGCTCGGCCGTGGGGACTACGTGTACCACTCGATCTCGCCGTTCGACGAGCCAGGGTGCAGCGAGCTGATCACCTGACGATCGTGCGCTTGCGTTGATCCGTCACGGCGCGAGGCGGCGGCAGCCAAGTAGGGCGTGACGTCCTTCGGCGACGGCGTCGGTGTGCTCGCGCAGCCGGACCAGCCCGAGACCGTCCGCGTAGCCGCGGAGCCGGCCGATGACCTGCGCATCGGGCACCTCGCCGCGAGCCACCCGCAACCACTGGCCCGCAACCTCCGTGTATGCCGCCGCCAGCGTCGCCCCGACCGCAGTCTCCAGCTGAGCGGCCGATGCCAGGAGCGCCTCGGCTGTGACGTCGTCGCCGGCCACGAGGGCAGCCACTGCCAGGTACCGGTCGACGGCACCGAGGGTGAACACACCTTGGGTGGAGACGACGAGGTGCCCGGTGTGAGGTGCGAGTCGCGCTGCGAGCGCGGCCACGTCGTCGGGCCGGCCCAGGTCCAGCGCCGCCTCCAGCAACAGGGCCAGCGCCCCGGTGGAGGTCTGCTCCTGGCGCAGCGAAGCGAAGCCGTCACGACCGAGGTCATCGAGCACGTCGGGGGCGCGCTCAGCCTCGTCGGCCTGGAGCAGGCACTGCACGAAAACCGCCCGCACCCCCGCCAGGTCGTACTGCGGCACCAGCGCCTCGATCATCGGGAGCAGCTCCCCGAGCTGACCGCGTTCGAGGCGGCGGTGGCAGTCCTGCATCGTCGCCAACGACCAGGCGTAGACACTGCCGCCCGACACGGCCTCCAGCTCTCTGGCGGCGACCATCGAGTCGTCGATCCGACCCTCCATGAGCGCGACCTGACCGCTCGCCACGCGTGACCAGAGCAGGGCGTCCCATGAGCCCCGGTCCTCCCCGAGCCGGCGCAGCTCGTCAACCGCCCCCTCGTAGCCGGCCCGGTCACCGAGCTCGAGGCGGGTGTGCGCGGTGAGACGCACCGCCTCGACGTGGCGACGGGTGCCAGGAGGGGCGCAGGCCCGCAGCTTCTCGGCGACCCGAGCCCGCTCCTCCACCTCCGCGGCACCGAGGAGTGCGCACGCCTTGGCCCACAGCGCTTCCGCCCGGGTGTCGTCGTCCAGCGCGACGACGAGGGCGCGGTCGGCATACGGCCGCCCGGACCCCACGTCGCTCAACACCACGGAGTGGTAGTTCGCCAGCGCCGAGAGCACCCTCGCCTGCCAGTCAGGGTGGTCCGCGCCGAGCAGGGTGAGCGCCTCATGGCACAGCGCGGGGGCGACGTCGTCCGCCTCGCCCGCGTTGACCAGTTCGGCGTACCCCACCGTGGCCCGGGCGAACAGCTCGGGATCACCGAGCGCTCGGGCCAACTCCGCAGCCTTGGCCGCCAACTGCTTGGCGTCGGGCACCTCCCCCTGGCGGGCGACGAGGTCCGCTGACGCGAGGAGGACCTCGGCGAGCACGCGCTGCTCATCGGGTCCCACCCCGCGCAGGATCTTCGCCGCCCGGGTCAGGAGCCGCAGCGCTTCGCCGGGATCGAGATGATCCCGAGCCGATGACGCGGCGGCCAAGGCCGCACGAGCGGCACGCGTCGAGTCACCGACGGGCGCTCCGGCCAACAACAGATCGGCGACCTCCTCGGGTCGCGCGGCCGCCAACCCCTCCAGGAGCGCTCCGGCGGCCCAACGCAGGGACAGCAGCTGCGACGTCGACGAGGTCGACTCGACCGCCCGACGGGTGATGCCGTGGGAGAAGCGGAACGCGGCGTCCGCCTGCCGGTAGAGCAACTGCGCGTCGACCGCCGCCGCCGCATCGTCCAACGCCTCGTCGATGGGCCGGGCCAGCATCGCCGCAACGGTCCGGATGTCGAACTCCTCCCCCAGGACGGCGCCCGCCAGGATCAGGTCGCGCGCCCCGTCGGCCAGGACCTCCACCCGACGGCGGACGATCTCGCTGATGGACAGGGGGACCTCGGTGAACGAGACCTCGTGGTGCGCCTGCCGGGCGAGCTCAGTGAGGTACAGAGGACTGCCGCCGCTCTGCTCGAAGAACCAGTCGACGTCCTCCGGCTCCGGCGCCGACGGCGTGCGGTGACCGACGATGAGCGCCGCCGCCTCCCGGTCCACCCCGCCGAGCGGCACGTCCAGCGTGTCGACCACCCGCGGGAGGTCGGCGAGGAGGGCATCCAGTGCCTCCGGCGCCTCGGGGGTCTCGTTCGAACGGATGGTGAGCACGAGCAGCACCGGCTCCGAGAGCTCACGCTCGAGGGCCCAGCGGAGAGCTTCGACGGTGGGGGCGTCGGCCCACTGGGCATCGTCCAACAAGAGCAGGGCCGGCGCGGGCCCGCCCGCTCGTTCCAGCGCCCGAGCGAACGCCTTGGCCACCCGCTCGCGGGCCATCGACACCTGCTCCGGCGACGTGGCGCCGGCACCGAGATCGTCGGACGCCGCGCCCACCTCCTGAGACAGCGCCGGGAAGGCCTCCGCCAACGGGGCGTAGGGGACGCCCACGCCCTCACGGCAACGAGCGACGTGCACCGACTCGCCCGCTGAGGCGGACCACTCCACCACCTCTGCGGCCAGGCGGGTCTTGCCGATCCCGGGCTCCCCGCGGACCACCACGACCGCCGGCCGTCCGCCCCGCCGGGCCTGGTCCCAGTGGTCGAGGCACCGTGCGAGCTCGCGCTCGCGGCCCACGAGGGGATCACGCTCGCGGAGGAGGTCGAGGAACCGGGGCGTGTGCTCAGCCTCGGATGCGACAGAAAGGGTGGGAGCGACCCTCGGCGAGGTCGGCGCTTCCAACGCCGGATCCTGCTCGAGCACCGCCCGCTCGAGCGCACGGAGCTCAGGGCCCGGCTCGACGCCGACCGCCTCGATCAGGTGCTTGCGGGCCTCCTGGAAGGTCGAGAGCGCCTCGGCCTGACGGCCCGCCAGGTAGAGCGCCCGCATCAACAGACCCCAACGGCGTTCGCGCAACGGCTGCTGGGCCACCAGGACGGAGGCCTCGGCCACGAGTCCCGCAGGGTCGCCCACACCGAGTTGCAGCTCCAGGCGGTCGTCGTCGAGCCCCTCGTAGATAGCGAGGAGGCGGGATCGCTCGGCCGCCGCGGGCGCCCAATCCACCAGCTCGGGAAAGGGCTCACCCCGCCAGAGCGAACGGGCCGCAGCGAGATGGGCCAGCGCCTGCACGGCGTCCGTCGCGGCCGCGGCGCGGCCGAGGTGGCGCTCGAACTCGACGACGTCCGTCGTCACCGCATGGCTCAACCGATATCCGGCCACATCTCGAGCGATGACGTCGTCGCCGAGGGCCCCGCGCAGGCGCGAGAGGTGGCTCTGGAGCGACCGGCGGGCCGTCGGTGGCGGATCGCCCGGCCAGAGCGCCTCGACGAGCCGATCCGTGCCCACCGGTCGGCCGATGAAGAGCGCCAAGGCCGCCAGCGCCTCGGCTTGGCGCCTGCCCTTGACCACCACCGGCTCTCCGCCGCTGGTCGCGGTGACCGGTCCGAGCACGCCCACCCACATGAGAGCCGCAGGTTAGCGGTGTTCACCACACCCCCCGGAACGCCACGACAGCTTTTCCACAACGTCGCCTTGCGATCATCCGCGGAAGGGCTAGGCGTTCCTCCACATGGCCCTACGAAGCGGCCGTCACCGACGGCATTCACACTCGAGGTGCGGGCAATGACGACACATCAGCCAACGGCCAGCCGAGAAGGATCACCCCCCTCGCTCCGGTCGACCCGTGTCTCTGCCCTCCCTCCTCGTGAGCGGGAGATCCTGGTCCTCGTCGAGGCCGGGCACACGTCGGCCGAGATCGCCGAACAGTTGGGCCTGTCCCCTCGTTCGGTGGACAGCGCCCTCGAGCGCACCCGGCAGCGCCTCGGGGCCAAGACCCGCCTGCACGCGGCGCTGCTGATCCAGCTCGTACCGGAAGAGCGAGACGATGACGCCGATGGCTCGGCGTTCGCCGCCGACGTCGCTGACCACATCGACGATGCCCTCCGTGCGCTGATCGTCCGACTGAGCGAAGGTGCCACCGTCACGACCGCGGCCCGCGCCGCCGGCATGTCCCGGCGCTCGGCCAGTCGTCGACTCGCCGAGCTCCGCGACCGCCTTGGCGCCGGCTCGACGTCCCAGACCGTGGCCCTCGCCTGCCGCCACCTCGTCCCCGGCGGCTACCCGGCCGCCTCGTAAGCGGCCCCACGACGCACCGCACCCACGCGAAGCGAACGACGAGGAGGACCGATGCGAGCAACCTTGTGGGCCACTGCGGTCGCTGTGCTCGTGACGCTCGCGGCCGGCATCAGCGGGGCCGGCGCCGAGGTCGCCCCTGCCGTCGAGGCCGAGCCGCTGATCGACGCCCTGATCAGCAAGAACGACGTGACGTACGTCGGCGAAGACACCTACAACACGACCGGCTTCGGGCAGAAGGTGAGTCGCACGGGGCGGCGGGGGACCACGGTGCGGTTCTACGTCCGCGTCCAGAACGACGGCGACGAGGTCCACGAGCCCAGGCTCCTGGGCTGCCCCATCGGCAGCATCCAGGCCAACTCGCCGGACTTCGGGGTCGACTACTTCCTGGTCGGTCCCGGCCACGAACCCCTGCGGATCACCACCCAAGTACAGATGGGGGTGGCGAGGCTCCGTCTGGATCCGGCCGAGTTCGAGACGGTCAGGGTGGACGTCCGGGTCAAGAGCACGGCGAGGGTCGGAGCGACCTTGCGATGCAGGATCCCCGTGGACGGCGGGGGCGCCGCCCTTCCGCCATATGACGCCGTCAAGCTGATCGTGCACCGAGCCTGAGCGCCCTGGAGGTTCAGCCCTGTCCATGCACCACCCCGCTCCAACCCATTGGACGACTCGCGCCGCCGTGCTCGCACTGTCCTTCGTGCTCGCGATCGTCGGCGTCACCGGTGGCACCGCCGGCGCGGCACCGGAGGGTGCCGGTTTCCAGCCCGACCTGAAGGTCTCCGCCAACGGCACGACCTTCGTCGGCGACGAGACCTTCAACACAGGGGGCCGCGGTCAGGCGGTCTCCCGTAGCGCCGTACGGGGCACCACCGCCAACTTCCACGTCGGGCTGCAGATCGAGATGCCGGTGACGCTCGAAGACGTCTCCGACATCACCCTGACGGGTTGCGCAGGAGACAGCAGCTTCAACGTCAAGTACTACCTGCTCACCGCGGACATCACGAGCCAGGTCGTCGGGGGCGGCTTCGTCATCAACCCCTTCATCAGCGGTGCGGATGCCATCCTCGCCGAGCCGAGCTCCATGCCCTTCCGGGTGGCCGTCAAGGTGAAGCGGGCTGCGCCGGTGGGGGCCACGTTCACCTGCCGGGTCCGGGCCACGACCGAGTCGGGCAGCACCGACACGGTGAAGATCACGGTCCGCCGCAGCTGATCCGCTCGGCGGTCATGACGACTCATCACCGCCGGCCCGGTACAGGCTGATGCTATGATGCTTCCGTGCGGACCACCTTGACGCTCGACGAGGACGTGGCCCAGCAGATCAAGCGCCTCATGCGCGAGCGGGGGACCGGGTTCAAAGAGACGGTCAACGAGCTCCTCCGGCGCGGCCTTCGGTCGGACGCGACACCCGAGCCGTACGAGACGCCGACGTTCTCGCTCGGCGTTCGACCCGGGGTGAACCTGGACAAGGCGCTGTCACTCGCCGCCCAGCTCGAGGACGAGGAGATCATCCGCAAGCTCGAGATGGGCAAGTGAAGCTCATCGACGTCAACGTCCTGATCTACGCCATCGACCTCGGCTCACCGAAACACACCGTTGCCAAGTCGTGGCTCGACCACGCCCTGTCGGGATCAGAGACCGTCGCTCTGCCCAGTGCGGTCACCGTCGGCTTCGTCCGCATCACCACCAACCCCAGGATCGTGGCCTCACCCCTCGCGCCCCGACAGGCGATCGACCTCGTCCGCGAGTGGCACGGACGCCCCAACGTCACCGTGCCCCAGCCGACGGCCCGCCACCTCGACCTGCTCACCGAGCTGCTCGAGGCCACCGGCGTCGGCGGCAACCTCGTGACCGACGCCCATCTCGCTGCTCTGGCCATCGAGCACGGCGCCGACCTCGTGTCCTACGACACCGACTTCAGCCGCTTCCCCGGCCTCGTCTGGCAGTCACCGGCGGCGGCGTGATCGGACGCCCGACCCTGGGGACGCTCCAGGAACTGCCCCGCTCGGGCGCTGGCCGGCGCCGCCACCGCCCGGGACGACGGAGAGGGACAACGTGGTGCCGGTTCCGGCGACTTCCCGTCGTTCGCCACACCGGCCTGAGAACCCTCGACGGGGTGCTCCTGCGAGAACGAAGTTGGCCCAAATTGCGGTATCGGCCGGGGAAGCCGCTCCCTAGCGTCCGCGAGCATGAACGCAGATGACACGGCCCTCAGGCGACGCACCCGGCTGGGGGCGGCGGTGGCCCTGACCGCGTTCGTGCTGGCATCCGCCGGCGTCGGCGGTGCCGGCGCCCAGACCGAGGCGGGCGACGCCGAGGTGGCGCCGACGCCCGTGGCGTCCTGGGGCACCACCGGCTCGGGGCCCGGGCAGTTCCGGGGTCCCGGCGTCGCCGGCGTGGGTCCCGACGGCACTGTGTACGTGAGCGACGGCTTCTTCGGCGGCCCCGAGAACGATCGGATCCAGGCCTTCAGTGCCGACGGCAGCTTCATCAGGGCCTGGGGGGCTCCCGAAGAACCCACCAACGAAGGACCCGGTGAGTTCACGAGCGGCCCGCGCGCTCGGGTCGCACCCGACGGCACCGTCTACGCCCAGGACGAGGACCGTGACTCCAACGGAGACGTGCAGTACCGGGTGCAGCGCTTCACCCCGGAGGGCGCTTTCATCGATGTCTGGACCCACGGGCACCCCGACGCCTTCACCGCCGCCGGGAACCTGCTGGTGCGGGTCGATGACAACTCGTACCGGGAGGTCGACCCCACCGGCGCCTCCACCCGCCAGTGGACGCTCGCCAGTGCCCGCCGCATCCTCGGGATCGGTGTGGGGCCCGACGGCAAGATCTACGCGAGCTTCGACACTCCCACCGTGGGCGATCCGATGCGGGTCGCCGTCCTCTCGACAGGGGGCACGCTCATCCGTAGCTTCGCTGTGCTCACATCGGGTGATGTCGCGGTCCACCCGGACGGCTACGTGCTGGTCTCCGGGCTCGCGGGCCTCTTCCGCTACACGACCGCCGGCGCCCTGGTTGACCAGTGGACCGCCGCGGCGGCCTCCAACCTTCGGCTCGGCGACGCCGGCGAGGTGTTGATCGGCGAAACCCTCGCCGATCGGGTGCGCATCGTCACCCCCGTTGGCCCCGACAGGTGGAAGCGGAAGGCCGACGCCCAGATCGGAACGGGAGGCGCGTTGGCGGGCAACAACATCTACAACCTGACCGGCGCCGGCCAGACCAAGTCGAACACGACCTGCTCGAGCCAATACTTGGAGGCGGGCTTTGCCGTCAGGATGCAGAACGATGGCAACGTGGCCGACCGCTTCACGGTGAAGTCCCCCGCCGGCAACAGCCGCTTCACCGTGCGCCACGCCAGCGCGGCAGGCACCGTGACCAGCCGGGTGGTCGCCGGCACCTTCCGCACACCGCTCCTCCTCCCCGGCGAGACCTACGAGATAGGCATCTTCGTCAAGGCCACGGCGGGGACACCTCGGGGCGCCTCGATCACCCAGACCGCCACCGTCACCTCGGTGGCCGACCCGACCAAGAAGGACGTGGTCAAGTACACCGCCACCCGCGGCGCCTGCTGATCGCTGGGCGTCCTCGACGTCGGCTCCCGCCCGGGCCGACGCCTCCTAGCGCCGCCGCGCCAGGACCCGGTACGTGTTGCCGCGGTCGCTGCGCTGGATGAAGACGTTGGCGACCTGGTCGGCCAGGAAGGCGACGACGAGGAGCGGCGCGCCGGCGGCGATCACCGCCAGACGGGCCAGGCCCCGCAGGGGCGAGCCCTTGGGGGTCCAGGGCGCGTCGGCGGGGACGAAGTGGTTGAGCCAGAGCCAGGCGGCGATCACGAAGTCGACGGTCTGGTGGGCCGTGGCCCGGTCGTCGGCCACGACGTCGAAGCCGTGGCGGTCCAGCTCCTCCTTCAGGCGCCCGAGGGGGATGAGGTGCTGGTGCTGGGGCTGGAACCACGGGATCCACCAGCGGCCCACCAACAGCGGGAAGCGGCTCTCGGGGTCGGGCAGCTCGATGAGCAGGTGGCCGCCGGGCACGAGAGCGGTGGCGGCGGCGTCGATCTCGTCCAGCGGCTCACGGGTGTGCTCGAGGTAGTGGTGCATGCTCACCACGTCGTAGGCGCCGGCCATCGTGGGCGCGAGCTCGGGGAACATCCCCCGGTAGCCGTGGTCGACCCAGCCGCGGCGGGCGGCCTCGTCGATCGAGTCGCTGAGGTCGAGGCCGTCGAAGGTGGTCTCGGGCCAGGTGTCCCGGGCCACGAGGCAGAAGTGGCCGTGGCCGGCGCCGACGTCGAGCCAGCGCTCGGGGACGGCCTGGCCCTGCACCATCTCGGCCCGGCCCACGTACGAGTGGTCGCTGGCGCCGAAGATGAACTCGGTGAAGTCCTCGCCGAGGCCGTCGTAGAAGTCCTCGTAGTAGAAGTCCAGGCCCTCGATGGACAGCCGGGGGTTCTGGAAGATGACCCCGCAGTCGCCGCACTCCTCGAGGATGAACTCGCCGGGCTTGTGCTGGAGGACGTCGGTGGTGTGCAGACGCTCGTGCAGGTGGGTCGAGCCGCAGATCGGGCAGTCCGGCCGGCGTTCCTCGAAGAGGCGGTCGAGGCCGAGGCTGAGCTGCTGCTCGTACCACTCACGCCGGCTCTCGATGGGGTCGGGCTTGGGCGGGGGCTGCCAGCGACCGGTCAGCGTCTTCATCCAGCGCACCGGCTCGAGCAGCCACCGCAGCGCCACCCGCGACCCGAGGTCGGACGGCGCCACGGGGGTGCCGGCGGCGCCCACGGCGGGCGCAGCGCAGTAGGCGGCGAGCGCGGCGAGGCCCCACGGCGGGGCCAGCACCAGGCCGGCGCCGATCAGCGCCCACTGGAGGGCGGGCATGGCGAACACGGCCGGGGCGGCCGTCGAGAACAGGGCGTCGACGTAGGCCCGGCGCTTGTCGGGGTCGAGGGGGTGGGTCGTGAGCCCCGGCGCCACGGCGAGGTCCACGTCGGTGGGCGCGAGGCGCTTCAGCTCGATCTCGGCGGCCAGGAAGGCCACCGGATCGAGTCCTTCGGTGACGGGGATGTCGGCCCGCTCGAGCAGGTCGGCGTCGACCAACAGCGCCCGGCCCGCGCCCCGACCGGGGGCCAGGCGGGACCGCCGGTAGTTGGTCGGGTCCACGAGGGCGGCGAGTTCCAACGCCTCCTCGGCGGCGAGGTCGCCCGGCACCAGGTCGACCGCGGCCAGGCCCTGGTCGGCAACGAAGGCACTGGCCGACCGCAGCGTGGCCTCGCCGACGTGCACCCCCTCGGCGGTGACGAGGCGATGGCGCTCGCTGGGCTCCTCGTCGCTCGGGACGAGGGTGGCAAGGGCGCCCAGGCGCTTGCGGGCTTTCAGCGCATCGCCGAGCAGGTACGCGGCGAGCAGGGCGAGCACGACCTTCAGGAGGCGGTGGCGCCGGCGGCGGGTCCCACTCACGGTCGGATCCCGCCGCTCAGCGCCTTCTGGGTACTCCCCTGTGTCGTCCAGAACACACACGAGTACCCAGAACGGGTGGCGGGGTGGGGGCCGGAGCCGGAGGCGGTCATGGGAGGAGCTTCTCCAGGTGGTCGGCGGCTCGGGGGGCTCCCCCGGCGGTGGCGAAGGAGGCGGCGATGCGGGCGGCGCCCTCCCGGAACGAGGGCTCGGTGAGCACCTGCTCGACCGCGGCGCGCAGCGCCGGCGCCTGCACCCGGCCGAACTTCACCCGCAGGCCGGCGCCGGCGTCGACCACCTGCTGCGCCACGACGGGCTGGTCGTCGCGGATGGGGGCGAGCACGAGCGGGACGCCTTCGGCGAGGGCCTCGCAGGTGGTGTTGTGGCCGCCGTGGCCCACCACGGCATCGATGTGGGAAAGCAGCGCCAGCTGCGGGACGAACGGCTGCACCCGAACGTTCTCGGGCACGTCGGCCACCATCTCGGTGGGGGCGACCACCACCGCCTGCACGTCGAGGTCGCGCACCGCATCGACGGCGACGTTGTAGAAGCGCTCCCCCACGGACTGGTTCACGGTGCCGAGCGACACGAGGACGTGCGGGCGACCGGGGTCGAGCCAGTCCCACGGGAACCCGGTGGTCTCCACCCGAGCGGTGGTGGAGGGCCCCACGAACACGTAGTGGCCGGGGAAGCGGTCGACGTCGCCGACGAGGGCGGCGCCCGTGAAGGCCAGCACCAGGTGGTCGGAGAAGCGGAGGTCGCCGGCCGCACGCGCCTCGGCCTCGGGCACACCGAGGCGCACCTGGAGGTCGATCAAAGACTCCTGCACCCACTCGCCGATCTTGGGCAGGCCCGCGAGGGGGTCGGCGAACTCGGCGGAGGTGGTGGCCGAGGTGGCCCAGGGCAGGCCGTGGCGGCGGGCGAGCACACCGCCGACCGAGGCCTGCTGGTCCACGACCAGCACGTCCGGGCGGAAGTCGGCGATGGCGGCCTCGAGGGGCTCCTCCATGGCCAGGGCCAACGGCAGGAGCGCGTCCTCCCACAGGAACTTCAGGGCGGCGGCGCCCCGCAGCCCCTCGGCCCGGTGGCGCAGCGCGTCCTCCATGGAGGCCGGGAGGCGCGGCGGGCAGGGGAAGAGGGCGGCGCCGTCGGCGAGGAGGGGGCCGACCGTGCTCGGCTCGCCCGCCCAGGCGACCTCGTGGCCGCGGGCGGCGAGCTCGTGGCCCACCGACACCGTCGGGTTGACGTGGCCGTGGAGGGGCGGCACCACGAACAGGAATCGGGCGCTCATCCTCGTCCGCCTTCGGCCTCGCCCCTTCGGGGTCCGGTTCGATGCACCGTCCGCCGGCGCGCCGCTCGGCCGTGTCCCGTCCTCACGGCGCCTCTCCCTCCGACGGCGCCTCGGCGCCGGCGGGAGCGTCCTGCGCCGCGGCCAAGGCCAGCAGCTCGGCCATGGCGACCGTCTCGGGCGCCGCCGGGTAGTCCGGCACCGGCTGGCCGAGGATCCACGGCAGGAGGGTGGCCTTCAGCTCGGGCGTCGCCTCCATGAGCACCGAGTGGGTGCAGCCGGGGAGGATGCGCAGGTCGCAGTCGGGCACCAGCTCGTCGAGGTCGCGGGCCCGGTCGAGCAGGTCGGAGTGCTCGCCGTAGAAGGCCAGCACCGGGCAGGCGATGGCGGCCAGCGCCTCGCGGGGCAGGGGGTGCACCGCCTCGAGGTCGTTCAGCATGGTGGTGTCGTAGATGAGGGCCTCGGCGTTGCGGGCCAGCTTGTTCAGCTTGCGGCCGCCCTGCTCCTCGAGCCACTGCTCGACCTCGTCCTCGGCCAGGCCGAACGCGGCAAGGGCCAGGCTGCCGGCCATGTGGTGGCCCCAGCCCTCGACCGCGAAGTGCGCCTCGATGAGAGCGATGCCCGCCACTCGCTCGGGGTGGGCGACGGCCATCTCCAGGGCCACGACGCCGCCGTAGCTGTTGCCCACGAGGTGGACGGGGTGGTCGATGCCGAGCTCGGTGAGCAGGGCGTCGAGGTCGGCCACCGAGTCCTCGACGGTGTAGCCGGTGGGTGGGCGCTCGCTGCGTCCGTGGCCCCGCAGGTCGTAGAGGACGACGTCGCACTCCCGGGCGAAGGGGTTGGCGAGCGTGTAGTAGTAGCTCGACAGGTTGTCCATGACGAGGCCGTGGAGCATGACGACGGTCTGATCGCCCCCGCCGAGTCGGGACACGTGGAAGCGCACGCCGTTGGCCGTGACCTCAGCCATGGGCCACCGCCTCGTGGTCGTCGCCGGGGCCGTCGCCGGGGTCGTCGCCGGAGTCGTCGCCGACGCGACCTGCAACGGTGTCAGACACCGTTGCAGTTACGGGTGAGGCGTCGAGGAGGGCCACCAAGAGCTCGGCCACCTCGGCGCGGGCGTCGAGATGGATGGCGTGGCCGCCGTCGAGCACCACGAGGGCCGCATCGGGCCGCACCTCGGCCACCCGCTCGGCCGCCGGGGCGCACCAGGAGCGCCGGCCGAACACAAAGGCGAGGGGGACGCCGACGGCGCGCAGGTCGTCGTCGGTGACCGGCGGCTCGGCCCGCAGGTCGGCCAGGATCGACGTCTCGGTCAGCAGGCGGCGCTCGGTGTCGGTGGCGTCCGCGCTGGGCGCGTCCCGTTCGTCGTCCGGTCCCCCGTCTCGGATCCCCACGAGCGGCGGTTCGACGCAGGCCACCGCGGTCACCCGCTCGGGGTGGGCGAGGGCCAGGCGCAGGCCGAGGAGCGCGCCGTAGCTGTGGCCGACCACCGCGAAGGGGGGCAGGTCATCGGTCAGCGCGAGGACGTCGTCGACCATCGTGGCGGTGTCGTAACCCGTCGGCGGGCAGTCGCTGAGGCCATGGCCCCGCAGGTCGATCAGGCGGACCGGATGGGTGCGGGCGACCGCCGGCGCCGCGGTGAACCACCAGGACGCCAGGCTGCCGGTGAACAGCCCGTGGAGCATGACCACGGGCGCGCCGGTCGTTTGCTTGCCCAGCTGCTGGACGTGGAAGCGCAGGCCCCCGACCCGCCGGAAGGCCACGTTCAGCCTGCGTCCCCGGGCGTGTCGAGGCAGCCGGCCACGAACTCGACCAGCTGGCCGACGGTCATGGTGACGAGGGCGTCGAGCTCGAGGTCGGCGATCCAGCTGACGAAGTCGACCTGCTCGCCGTAGCGCTCGGTGAGCTCCTCGGCGAGGGCGACGAACTCGATGCTCTCCAGCTCGAGGTCGTCGTTGAACGAGGTGTCCATGGTGACCTCGTCGACCATCAGGAGCTCGTCCTCGCCGATCACCTCGGTGAGCATCTCCGTCACCGCCACGAGAACATGCTGCTTCGTGTCGCCTTCGGCGCCACCCCTCCGGGATCCGAGCTCGTCGTCACCCGCAGCTCCGCTCCGCTCCGCTGCCTCACTCACCGCTGTCACCTCGTGCTCGGTCGTCCCGGTCGTTCGGGTCGTTCTGGGGGGTCGTCCACGACACCACGTAGCGGCGCGCGGTGTCACCTTCACCCACGCTCGCCACCTCGGTGGCGACGGTGCGGTCGCCGATGCGGGCAGTGTCGCCGTCGAGCCGGTCGACCACGAGCGCCTTCGGGCGGCCTTCGAGGCCCACGCCGGCGGCCTTGCCCGCGGCCTCCTTGACCGTCCACAGCCGGGTGAGGGCGAGGTCGCGCTCGGCGCCGACGGTGTCCGGCACGAGGGCGGCCTCCTCAGCGGCCAGGGTGAGGGCGGCGAAGCGCTCGTGGCGGGGCGCCTCGGCCTCGATGTCGATGCCCGGGGCCGGCTCTCCCGGCCCCGCGACCACGGCGGCCGCGGCCCACTCGGTGTGCGCCAATGAGACCTGCAGGTCGTCGACGGTGACCCCGTCGGCCCCCACCGTCGCACCCGGCGGCTCGGCCACCACGTACGGGCGGCCGTCGTCTTGGTTGGCCACGGTGATCTCGGCGGGGAAGAGCGGGCCGGCGCCGCGCGCCCACAGCCACTGGCGCACCGCGTCCTTCACCGCGATGCGCCCGAGCAGCCACTGGCGCTGCGCCTTCGGGTTGAGGCCTTCGTAGGTGGCCCGCTCGTGGTGGTTCAGGAAGCGGCGCATCATCAGCTCGCGGCTGGCGGAGTTGGCCCAGTGCTCGGTGGCGAGGGCCCAGCCGGCGGGGCGGGCCTCGGCCACGGTCAGCTGGTCCGGGTCGCGCAGCACGGGGAAGACGACCTCGTCGGTGTCGAAGCGGGTGTCCTGCCAGCCGTCGATGCGACACCACAGGCGGCCGGCGTCGGCGTCGCGGGCGCTGACCAGCTCGAGGTCGGCGCGCACGAAGGCGTCGGTCAGCTCGCCGATGCGCACCGTGCAGGTGAAGCGGTCGCCCGGCGGGGGGTGGGGGCCGTAGAAGCGGATGCGCTCGATCATCGAGGGCAGGGCGAGGCGGTCGACCTCGGTGTGCATGGCCACCCAGTGGCCCACGAGCTGGCCGGCGCCGTCGAGCAGCGCACCCGGGGCGGCGAGGGCCTCGATCGTCCCCTCGACCCCGGTCGGGCCGAGGGGGCCGATGTCGGTGACACCCTGGTACTGCGGGCCGTGGAAGGCCCAGCGGTCGTGGTAGAGGTCCCACGCCGTGGGGCCCCAGCGGCTGGCGCCGTCGAGGGGCGCGCCATCGGGCGCCGGCGGCTCGGGGTAGTCGTCGGCGAAGACCACCGTGCCCCGGCTGAAGCCCTCGACGCTGACCCGCACCCGGTCGGGGCCGGTGACCGTGGCGTTGATGGTGACGTCGATGGGCGGCTCGACCGCCAGCCAGCGCAGGGCGCGGATGCTCTCGAGCCCGATGGGGACCTTGCCCGGCATCAGGCGGGAGGCCACCTCCTGGAACAGCTGGAGGGTGCAGGTCATGGGCACGACGGGGAACAGGTCGCTGACGTCGTCCCACCCGTCGCGCTGGCGGTAGAAGCGGTGGTCGATGAGGAAGGGCATGGCCTCCATCGACAGCGTGCGGACCTCGGTGAGCGAGGCGGGCTCGTGAGCCGGTGCGTCGGGGGCGACGGCAGGGCCGCCTCGGCCGGGCGCGCCGTTCGTCCCGCCGGGACCCCCGAGATCGACCGGCCCGACGGAGGGCCCGGCGCCCGGGCCCACCGGACCGGCGTCGCGCCACGCGGCGACCACGTCGGCGGCGGCGGGGCCCACCTCGGCGAGGGCGGCGCCGAACTCGGCGAAGACGGGGTGGCTGGCCAGGTCGGCGTCGTCTCCCACCAGGGCGGCGAGGTCGGCGGCATCCACGCCGGCGCCACCGCTCGCGAGATCGAGCCGGGGGGCGGTGGCCGGGTCGAGGTGGACGAGGGGCGCTCCGAGGGCGAGGGGGACGCCGGCGCCGGCGCCGGCGCCTACTCCGACCTCAGGTGGAGGCGACAGCGTCCGGATTCCGGATGCGCTCGCCTCCACCTCGGTGGCGGCAGTCGAGGGGAGCCGGTCGAAGCGGGGGCTGGCGCCCTCGGTCCACAGCGCGGCCGCCACCCGGCGCAGCTGGTCGAGGCCGGCGTGGCGGGGACCGGCGGCCACCACGGCCAGGTGATCGCGGCCCTTCAGGGTGTCGTCCAGGAAGTTGGTCAGGCTGCCCACCCCCACCTGCACGAAGACCCGCACGCCCTCGTCGTGCAGGCGCAGGGCGAGCTCACGGAAGCGGACCGGCTCGAGCAGGTGGCGGATGACGAGGTCGCGGACCTGGTCCGGGTCGTCCGGGTAGGGCGCCACCGTCGTGGCCGACCACACCGGCACCGCCGGCGCCTGGAGCGGCACCCTGGCCGTTGCCTCGCGGACGGGCTCGACGAAGGGGGCCAGCATCGGCGAGTGGAAGCCCGACCGGAAAGGCAGCACCTGGGCCAGCACACGGTCGGCGCGCAGCTTCTCGACCACCTCGGCCACGCTCGGTTCGGCGCCGCAGACGATCGACTGGTGGGGGCAGTTGTCGTGCGACACCACCACGTCGGGGAGGTCCCCCACCGCGGCCTCGGCGGCGTCGGCTCCGCACCCGAGGGCGGCGAAGACCACGCCGGGCACGTCGACGTCGTCGGTGTCGATGGAGTGGATGAACTCGTCGATGTCGGCGTCGGGGATGAGGTGCGAGGCGATCATCGCGTTCCACTCGCCGATGGAGTGCCCCGCCACGAGGTCGGGGCGCACCCCGAGCTCAGCGAGCGCCGCATCGAGCAGGCGCCCGAGGGCGATGATGCCGGCGCCGTGCTCGCCGAGGTGGCGCCCGCCATCGTCGGCGTCGCCGTCGGCGCCGGCCAGCACCCCGAGGGGCAGGCCGAAGTGGGCGGCCACGTCGTCCACGTGAGGGTCGAACTCGGGCTCGACGCCGGGGAAGACGAACGCCACCTTGCCGCCGTTGGTGACGAGGCCGGCGTTGGAGAACCAGACGTCGTTGCGCCCGTGCCACGGCGTGCCCCGGGCCACCACCTTGCGGGCCAGCTCGAGGCGGCGGGCGTCGGGGGCGACCATCGCGAGGCGCCACGGACCCTCGGGTGCGGCCCCCGTGTCGTTCCTCGTGGTGAGGATGGCGGGGTCGTCGAGCTGGGCCAGCAGGTCGTCGGCGGAGGCGCCCGCCAGCAGCACCACCCGCTCCCCTGTGCCCACCCGATCCCCCCGTTCTGCCAGCACGAGCCTGTTCTCCAGAACAGGCTGGTGCTGGCGGAACGGGACGGGTGGGCGGGCGTGGGTCGAGGCCGGCGCCGCTTCGAGGACGACGTGGGCGTTGATGCCGCCGAAGCCGAAGGCGTTCACCCCCGCCACGCGGCGCTCGGGTGGCGCGGCCCACGACTCGGCCTCGCCGAGGGTCCGGAAGCGGGTGTCGGCGAGACGCTCGTGGGGCTCGTCGACGTGCAGCGTCGGGGGCAGCACGCCGTGGTGCAGCGCGAGGGCGGCCTTGATGAGGGCGGCGGCGCCGGCCGCGGGCATGGTGTGGCCGATCATCGACTTCACCGAGCCGAGCACCGACCGCCCGCCGGCGGGTCCGGCACCGTCGGCGGCACCGAAGAACTGCGCCAGCGTGTCGAGCTCGGCCTGGTCGCCGACGGGCGTGGCGGTGCCGTGGGCCTCGATCAGCCCGACCGAGGCGGGGTCGACGCCGGCCGCCGCCCACGCCCGCTCGAGGGCCAGCACCTGCCCGTCGACGCGTGGCTTCATCACGCTGGACGCCTTGCCGTCGCTGGCCACCCCGGTGCCGCGGATGACGGCGTAGACCCGGTCGCCGTCGCGCTCGGCATCGGCGAGGCGCTTGAGCACCACCATGCCGGTGCCCTCGCCGATCAGCAGGCCGTCGGCGCCCCGGTCGAAGGGGCGGATGGCCTCGCTGGGGCTGAGCGCCTTGAGCTGCGAGAAGACGGTCCAGAAGGCGACGTCGTGGCAGTGGTGCACGCCGCCGGCGACCACCGCGTCGCAGCGGCCCGAGCGCAGCTCGTTCACGGCCTGGTCGACCGCGACGAGCGAGCTCGCGCAGGCGGCGTCGACCGTGTAGGCCGGCCCCTGGAGGTCGAGACGGTTGGCGATGCGCGACGCGGCGAGGTTGGGGACGAGGTCGATGGCGGCTTCGGGCCGGGAGGGGCCGAGCTGCGCCTGGAAGGCCGCCTTCACCTCGTCGAGACGGTCCTCGGGGATGCCCGGGACGAGGTCGCGCAGGCTCTCGACGAGCTGCTGGGCCACCCGGACCCGCTGGTCGAAGCGGGCCATGCCCGGCGTGAAGTAGCCACCGCGACCGACGATGACGCCGACCTTCTGGGCGTCGCCGAGCGCGGCCTCGCCGCCGGCGTCGGCGATGGCCGCCGCGGCCACCTTCAGGGCGATCAGCTGGTCGGGCTCGGCGGCCTCGACGGTGACGGGCATGATCCCGTAGGCGGCGGCGTCGAAGGTGGCGAGCTCGTCCACGAACCCGCCGCGGTGGCAGTACACGCGGTCGGGCGGCGCCGGGTTGATGGCGTAGGCCGCCGGGTCGTAGAAGAAGGCCTCCCACCGCTCGGCGGGCACCGCGGTGATGGCGTCGACGCCGCCGACGATGTTGTCCCAGTAGGTGGCGAGGTCGGGCGCGCCGGGGAACAGCGCCCCCATCCCGACGATGGCGACGGGCTCGTTCACGGGGAGGGAGGCGTCAGCCATGAGCCGATCGCACGCGAACTGGCTCCCGATTCGACCGCCATGGCGATCGAATCGGGAGCCAGAACCGACGGAGTCGGGGGTGCTCAGCCATCCAGGTCGTCGGGGCGGGCCCGCATCAGCACGACCTGCGCGTCGGCGCGACCCGAGCGCAGCTCGTGCAGCAGGCAGGCCACGCCGTCGTCGGGATCGATGAGGCCGATGCCGCGGCGGCCGTACTCGCGCTCGAGCTCGGCCGAGACCATGCCGGTGCCCGCCCAGGGGCCCCAGTCGACGCTCACCACCCGGCCGGTGAGGTGCTCGGCGGCACGACGAGCGAGCGTGTCGAGGGCGTCGTTGGCCGCCGCGTAGTCCACCTGACCCCGGTTCCCGAACACGCCGGCGATGCTGCCGAAGAGCACGAGGAAGCCGACGTCGGGCCGGACCACCCGGGCGAGGGTGCGGGCACCGTCGACCTTGGTGCCGAACACCCGCTCGAAGGACTCGGCGGTCTTGTCGCGCAGGAAGCGGTCCTCGAGGATGCCGGCGCCGTGCACCACGCCGTCGAGGCGGCCGCAGCGCTCGTAGGTGCCGGCCACGATGGCCTCGAGGGCGGCGGCGTCGCGGACGTCGGCCTGGTGGTAGGTGGCCTCGGCGCCGAGGTCGGCGATCGTGCGCAGGGTGGCGCGCACCTCGCGCTCGGCCAGGATGCGACCGCAGGCGGCCTCGATGGCGGCCGGGTCCTTCAGGCCCTCGCCGATGAGGGCCTTGCGCAGCTCGACGGCATCGGCGGCGCCGGCGGTGGCGGGGTCCTCGTCGCCCTCGGGCAGGGCGGAGCGTCCGACCAGCACCAGGTGGCCGCAGCCTTCGCGGGCCAGTGCCACCGCGACCCGGGCGGTGATGCCGCGGGCGCCACCGGTGAGCAGCACCACCGAGTCGGCACCGACGATCGGCGGGGCGGCGGCGACCGCGTCCTCGTCGAGCTCGGCCGGCAGCACCCGCAGGGTCTGGCGGGTGCCGTTGGTGCGGCCCACGTCGACGAGGCCGTCGCCGGCGCAGAGCTCGGCGAGGAGGTGCTCGGCGAGGTGGCTGGGGTCGTCCTTGGGGTCGAGGTCGATGGCCAGGACCCGGCAGTCGGGGAACTCACGGGCCACCGTGCGGGCGAGGCCGTGGGCGCCGCTGCTGGCCGGGAGCAGGTCGCCGGCGCTGCGGGCGGGGCCGCGGCCGAAGCCGCCGCCGAGCCCGGTGGCCACCACGAGGTGGCGTAGGCCGCCCAGAACGGGCCCCTTGAGCTGGGCGAACAGGGTGGCGAGGGGCAACTCGGTGCCGTGGGCCAGGAAGGCCAGGTGGACGAGCCCGTCGAGCACCTCGGCGGCGCCACCGGACAGGGCCGCGGCGTCGTCGGCCGCGAGGAGGCGGACGGTGGCGCCCCGCTCCTCGAGGAGGGCGGACAGGTGCAGGGCCACGCCCTGGCCGTCGTCGACGACGGCGAAGGTCTGGCCGGCGAACGCACCGCTGCCGGGGCCGGGCGGGTCGTCGGCGGGCCCGACCTCGGCCAGCTCGACGACGTAGCGCAGGGTGGCGGCGGGCACCACGACGCCCGGCTCCCCGGCGTCGCTGCCCGCAGCGTCGGCGACGGCCGCCGCGGCGTCGTCGCCCGCGCCCTCGCGATCGCCCAGGGCGCCGATCCAGTCGACGATGCCCCGCAGTGTCTTCAGCTGGGCCAGCTCCTCGACCACGGACTCGTCGATCGAGCCCTCGTCGGCGCCGGGCAGGCCCACCCGGTCGGCCAGCTCGCCCACGATCTCGATGCGCTTGATGGAGTCGATGCTGAGGTCGGCCTCGAGGTCGAGGTCGGGGTCGAGCATGTCGAGGGGGTAACCGGTGCGCTCGCTGACGATGGCGAGGACGGCGGCCATCACCTCGTCGGGGGTGAGCACCGCTCGCGGGCCGGATGGGGAACCGGGGCCCGCATCGGTGGCGGAGGCCTCGATCGCCGCGGGAGCGGCGGTGGTGAGCGGTGCCAGCGGGACGGTGCCGAGGGGAGCGGCGGCCTCGACCGTGCCGCCGAGGTAGCGCAGCATGACCTCGCGCTCGGCGGCCATCAGCTCGCGGGCGCCCCGCAGGTACTCGAGCACGGCGGCGTCGCGCTCTCCTGCCGCGCCGCCCGCACCGAACCCGCCGGCGGCGAGCACCACCTCGGGAGCCGTGTCGACGGGCTGGAGGCTGCCGGCGACGGGCCGACCGTCCGCGCCCCGCACGAGGTGGCCGTTGATGGTCCAGCCCGCCGGCTTGGCCGCGGCCGTGAGCCGCTCGGCGTGGGCGTCGCGGCCATCGAAGAGCGGAGCCACGTCGACGTCGACACCGTTGGCGGCGAGTTGCGCGAGGGCGACCAGGAAGCGGCGCAGGCCGTCCTCACCGGAGGCGTCGCAGGCGACGGCGAGGTGGGGGCGGTCGCCGAGGATCTTGCCCACCAGCTGGGTGAGCACCCGCCCCGGGCCCGACTCGACGAAGACCCGGGCGCCGGCCGCGTACATCGACTCGATCTCGTCCACCCAGCGGACGGGCTCGGCCACCTGGTTCGACAGCAACGAGCGCACGTCGTCGACGCCAGCCGGGTACGGCTCGGCCGTGGTGTTCGACCAGACCGGGAAGGCGGGGGCGGCGACGGTGGCCTCGGCCACGGCCTCGCCCAGGGCGATGCGGGCGTCGGCCACGACGGGGCAGTGGAAGGCACAGGCCACCGGGAGGCGCTTCGACTTGAGGCCCGCCTCGGCGAGAGCGGCGACCGCCACGTCGACCGACGCGGTCGGCCCGGAGATGACGGCCTGGCCGGGGGCGTTGTCGTTGGCGAGCACCACCGGGTGCTCGGCGGGGAGGGAGGCGAGCACGGCGCGGACGTCGTCGCCCTTGCCCGCGACCGCGGCCATGGCGCCGGGGTCGTCGCCGGCGGCGCCGAGGATGGCGCGGGCGCGGGTCTCGCTGAGGGGGACGAGGTCGTCCTCGGCCAGGGCGCCGGCGGCGGCGAGGGCGACGAGCTCGCCGTAGCTGTGGCCGCCGGCGAGGTCGGGACGCACGCCCAGGGTGGTGAGCAGGTCGTACATGGCGAGGCCGGCGATGCCGAGGGTGGGCTGCGCGACCCGGGTGTCGGTGATGGCCTCCTTCTGGGCCTTCACCTCGTCCTTGGAGTGGGCTGCGGGCGGGAACATCACGTCCGTGTAGGGCGCACGGAGGTGGCGCTGGAGGCGGGGGAAAGCCACGAACAGCTCGCGCAGCATCCCGGGGCGTTGGCTGCCCTGACCGGGGAACAGGAAGGCGAGCTTCCCGGTGCTGGTCTCGTCGCCGGCCGGTTCCTGGAGCGAGGCGTCGGGGACGACCACGCCGGCCTTGTCGGCGGTGAACGTTCGGGCCACCTCGAGCTTGGCGAGGAGATCGTCGACGTCGTCGGCCACCACCGCCACCTGGACGGGGTCGCCGGCATGTGCTGCGGCGGCGGCGCGCTCGGCGGCGAAGGCGGCGAGGTCGCGCAGGTGGAGGGGCAGGCCCGGGCGGCGCTCGGCCGGGACCTTGGCCGCCACGGCGTCGATGGCCACCAGCGCAGCCCCCTGATCGGCGCCGCGGAACACGAACAGCTCGGACGGCCAGCGGTCGAGGCCGTGGGCCGGCGTCGGGGCTCCGTCGTAGGACGACACCACTGCGTGGAAGTTCGTGCCGCCGAAGCCGAAGGCGCTGACGCCGGCGACCCGCTGGGCGTCGGTCCACGGGCGGGCGGCGTCGTCGAAGCGGAACGGGCTGGTGGCGGCGTCGTAGAAGTCGGTGGGCCGCTCGATGTTGAGGGTGGGCGGGCGTACGCGCCGGTAGACCGCCTCGGTGGCCTTGATGAGCCCGGCCACGCCGGCCGCGCACTTGGTGTGGCCGATCTGGCTCTTCACCGAGCCGAGGCTGGTGGCGCCCGCAGGGGCGTCGGCCTCGCCGAAGAACTCGGTCAGGGTGGCCAGCTCGGTGCGGTCACCGACCACCGTGCCGGTGCCGTGGGCCTCGATGAGCCCGACGTCGGCGGGCGAGACGCCGGCCTGGTCGTAGGCCCGGTCGAGGGCGAGGCGCTGGCCCTCCTTGCGAGGTGCGGTGAGGCCGAGGTGGCGGCCGTCGCTCGACGCGGCCATGCCCCGGAGCACGCCGTAGATGCGGTCGCCGTCGCGCTCGGCGTCGGCCAGGCGCTTGAGGACGAGGCAGCCGACGCCCTCGCCGAGGGTGATGCCGTCGGCGTCGGCGTCGAAGGTGCGGCACTGACCCGAGGGCGACAGGGCGTGGACGCTCGAGAACAACAAGTAGTCGTTGACGCCGTTGTGCAGGTCGGCGCCGCCGGCCAGGACCATGTCGCTCGTGCCCGCCACCAGCTCCTTGCAGGCCACGTCGATGGCGGCGAGGGCGGAGGCGCAGGCGGCATCGACGGTGTAGTTCGAGCCGCCGAGGTCGAGGCGGTTGGCGATGCGACCCGAGATGACGTTGGTGAGCAGGCCCGGGAAGGAGTCCTCGGTGTAGGCGGGGAGGTAGTCGTCGAGGGCCTCGGGGAGGTCGCCGACGTAGGTCTGGAACAGGGCGCGGAAGCCGTAGGCGGTGGCGAGGTCGGTGCCCCCCTCGGCGCCGAACACCACCGACGTGCGGGCGCGGTCGAACTCGCGGGTGGCGTAGCCGGCGTCGGCGAGGGCGCGGGCCGCCATCTCGAGGCTGAGCAGCTGGCCGGGCTCGATGGAGGCGAGCGACGTGGGCGGGATGCCGTAGGCGAGGGCGTCGAAGGGCACCTCGGGGAGGAAGCCGCCCCAACGCGACGGGGTCTTGCGGCCGGCGTCGTTGAGGAAGGCGTCGGGGTCGTAGTACCGGTCGGCGTCCCAGCGGGCGGCGGGCACCTCGGTGATGGCGTTCACGCCGCCGACCACGTTGGACCAGTAGTGGGCGGTGTCGGCGGCGCCGGCGAAGGCCGCGGCCATGCCGATGATGGCGATGTCGAGCGAGAGGTCGGCGCCGGCCTCACCCTCACCCGAGGCGGCGGCCCGCTCGGCGCCGAGGTCGGCCAGATACTTCGTGCTGCCGGCGCTGACCTCGTCGTGGAGGGCGGCGACGGTGGTGACCTCGTGGCGCAGGGTGGCGGCCTGGCCGATCATGAACATGCCCTCGCGGCGCTGGCCCTCCTCGTCGACCTCGACGATCTGGCCGCCCTCGCGCGCCACGCCCTTGGTGGCGATGCGGAGACGACCGAGGTTGAGCTGCTCGAGCTCGGCCCAGGCGTCCTGCACGGAGACGCCCTCGCCCAGCAGGCGACGCTTCTCGGCCTCGAAGGCCCGGACGTAGTCGCTCTCGACGCAGCGAGTGGCGTGGCCGGGCGAGGTCTCGAGCAGGACCGTGCGCTCGCAGTCGACCGCGGCCTGCTGGAAGCCCGGGAGGATGGCGCCACCGGCCACGGCCTCCTCGGTGAAGAGGTAGCTGGTGCCCATGAGCACGCCGACGCCGGCGCCGGCCTCGGCGAGCGGCGCGGCGAGGGCGCCGACCATCGCCGCCGACCGCGCGTCGTGGACCCCGCCGGCGAACAGGACGGACACCTCGTCCGTGTGGCCGAAGGCGAGCAGGTGCTCGATCTGGGCGTCCCAGAGGGCGAAGCTCGACCGGGGGCCGACGTGGCCGCCGCACTCGCGGCCCTCGAAGATGAACTTGCGCGCCCCCTCCCTGAGGAAGAGGTCGAGCAGGCCCGGAGACGGCACGTGCAGGAAGGTGCTGATCCCTGCGGCCTCGAGGGGCGCGGCCTGCGACGGGCGGCCGCCGGCGATGAGGGCGACCGGCGGGCGCACGTCGTGGACGACCTCGAGCTGCGCCTCACGCACCTCCGGAGGCACGAAGCCGAGGATGCCGACGCCCCAGGGGCGGTCGCCCAACAGGGGGGCGGTCTCCTCGAGCAGGGCCCGGACCTCGTCGCCTGACATGAGGGCCAGGGCGAGAAAGGGCAACCCGCCCCCGTCGGCCACCGCGGCGGCGAAGGCGGCGCGGTCGCTGACCCGGGTCATGGGGCCCTGGGCGATCGGGTAGCGGGTGCCGAGGGTCGTGGCGAGGGTGCTGTGCTCGGCGAGGGAGGGGGCCGCGGTGGCGGCGTCGAGGTGCTCGTCGATGGCGAGACGGAGGCCCTGGGCCACGCCGCCGGCGGTGCCGAAGCGCTCGGCCAGGCCCTTCGCGAAGGCGCCGTCCTGGCCCACGGGCAGGTACTGGGCCCTCAGGTCGTCAGCGCCGAGAGCGGCCACGACGTCGGCGGCCGGCGAGTCCGGGTCGGCCGACGCCACGGGCAGGTCGGGCCGGGTGAAGACCCGGTGCTCGCCGAGCACGACGGTCTCGCTGCCGTCCATGGCCCCGACCGCCTGACGGACGGCGGCGGGCAGGGTGGACTCACGGACGAGGGCGAGCTGCGCGTCGAGGACGACGCCGGCCGCCCCGCCGGCGATGGCCGCGGCGGCGGTGTGGCGACCGATGCCACCCTGGCACCACACGGGGCGGTCGGTGCGGGCCACGAGGGTCTGGAGCAGCACGTAGGCGGTGAGGTCGCCGATGCGGCCCCCGCTCTCGGCGCCCTTGGCGATGAGCCCGTCGGCGCCGGCGGCGAGGGCGGCGTCGGCCTCCTCGGGCGAACGGACCTCGACCAGCACGCGCCGGCCGGGCGTCGCCCACACGGCCACCGCGTCGGCGTCGGCCAGGACGACGGTGTCGACCTGATCGGGCAGCGTGGCGGTCTCGTGGTCGGCGGCCTCGGGGACCCGGACCCCGAAGGACTCGTCGGTCCAGCGGGTGACCTCGTTCAGCGCCTTGCCGGCGACGACCGGGTCGCGGCCGAGGTCGAGCACGCCCAACGCGCCAGCGCGGACGAGACCGACCACGAGCGCGGGGTCGGGTCGCTCGAAAGGCGACACACCGACGATCAGATCCCGCTCGTACCTGTCCACCCGGGACCCCCTGCGTCTTCTGCCACCACAGCCACGACGACCGGTCAAGGGTAGCGCTCCTGAACGGTGTTCACTAAGCCCGCCAGACCGCTCAGGGGCCCCATCCGCAGTGCTTCCTGCGGCTCGCCGAGCGACCCCTCCGGCCAGGTGGACAAGTGTGTCACGCGGGTGGCGCGGCGAGCAGGTCCGCAGGAGGTCTTCACCCCGGCATCACCTCGGGACCAGTCGGACGCGACAGGGAGTTCACCTGCTAGGCATCGGCCCGTGATCACCGCAGATGCACCCCTGTTCGTGGTGGGCAGTGGTCGATCGGGCACCTCGCTCCTGCGGGTCATGCTCAACGCCCACCCGAACATCCACCTGACCCACGAGGCCTCCTTCTACCTGGACCCCCGCGGCAACGGGCTCGCGGACGACGGGCGGGCGTGGTTCGACCGCTACGCCCGGACGTTCTCGTTCGCCTTCCTCGGGGTGCCCCGGTCGGCGGTGACCGACCAGCTCGACACCCTCGCGGCGCCGGCGCGGCGCGACGCGGTCGCCGCGGTGATGCGGGCCGCCGCCGCCCAACGGGGGAAGACCCGCTTCGGGGACAAGACCCCCGCCCACGCCCAGCAGCTCGCCACCATCGCCGCCGAGCACCCCGGCGCCCGCTTCGTGCACGTGGTGCGCGACCCCCGCGGCGTCGTGGCCTCGCTGGCGGCCATGCCCTGGGCCACGAGCAGCCACGGGCTCAACGCCTTCTTCGCCGCCCAGCAGGTCAAGGCCATCGACCGCTTCGCGACGACGGGGGGCGCGGTGTGCACCGTCCGTCTGGAGGACCTCGTGGCCCGACCGGAGGACGAGCTCCGTCGTGTCCTCGACTTCGTGGGCGAGGACTGGGACACCGCCGTGCTCGACCACACCGCCCACGGCGGCGGCTCGGACCTCCCCCCGCTCCCGTGGTTCGCCGAGGCCGCCCGGCCGGTGACGGCACCCACCGGCCCCTCGGAGACATGGCCGCTGTCGCCGGCGTGGATCCGCAGAATCGAGCGCACGGCGTCGTGGACCCTGCGCCACCACGGCTACGAACGCGACACGACGATCGGCGAGCCCGGCGCCGCCGAGCGTCTGGCCACCCACGCTGCTGACGCCCGCGAGGTGGCGGCGTCGGCCGCCCGGGGAGCGCGGGCGGCCACCCTCACCCTGCGCCGCGAGCCCCCACCCCCGGACGAAGCGCTCGCCGCGGTCTGCGCGGTGAACCCGGCGGCGTGGGACCACTACCCCGGCTTCTCCCTGCCGCCCGTCCCCGTGGTGGCGCCCTAGCTGTCCCGCCGTTGGTGGCTGTCGAGCCGTCAGCCTGGGACGGTGAGGGTGCCGGTCATGTCGGTCTGGCCGGGGACGTCGGAGCGGAACTCGTACTCGCCCGCCGGCGCGGTGAAGGCGACCCGGCGGCTGGTGTCGGCGGGGAGCTCGACCGACACGTCGAGCACGTCGATCGTGAAGGTGTGGCGGCGCAGGTCGGCGTTGGTCACGTACACCGCGATGTCACCGGCTTCGCGAGCGGTGAGCGTGTCCGGCGCCCACTCGTCGGCCTCGGCCACCAAGGCCAGATCCCCCTCCTGGGGGACGTCGTCCGCCACCGAGAAGGTGGCGGAAAGGCCGACCCCGAGGGCCACCAGCACCAGCGCGCTGGCTACGACGCCGACGCGGCCGGTGGCACGGACCGGCCAGCGCCGCAGGAAGCCGGCGAGGCCGACGGCGCCCACACACCCCGCCACGACACCGATGGCGGCGGGGAAGAAGGTGACGAAGGTGTCGGGGTGGGCGAGGTCGTCGACGAGGAGGCGCAGGTTGACCACCACGAACAGGACCGAGGCCGCTCCGAGGGTGACGGGCCCCACCCCACCCGGACGGACCAGCAGCACCAGCCCGGCGAGGAAGAGCGGCACGAACAACGCCACCGGCAGGTAGATCCGGCCGGCCACCACCAGCAGGGCACCGGCCACGACCACGTCGGCAAGCCCCACCCAGAACAGGAGCTGCCGCCACGCCTCGTGCTCGACGTCGGGGTCGACACCACCGTCACCGGTGTGGCCGTCGGGGACCTCGGGCGAGGCGGCGGCCATGCCGAGACCCACTAGGCGCCCCGCGCCACGTTCTCGCAACGACGGGTGTGGTGGCCCACGCTCAAGCGCCCCTGGCCATGTTCTCGAAGCGCGTGTGGTGCCCGAGGAAGGCGAGGCGGACCTTGTCGGTGGGGCCGTTGCGGTGCTTGGCCACGATGATCTCGGCGGTGCCGCGGTCGGGGGAGTCCTCGTTGTAGATGTCGTCGCGGTAGATGAACATCACCACGTCGGAGTCCTGCTCGATGGAGTTGTGGGCCACGATGCCGTTGGCCACGAAGTTGTGGGTGCCGACCACGGTGGCGTCGTAGACGGGCTTGGGACCGAGGGGGACGATCTCGGAGACGGTGTCCCAGAGGACGTCGGCCTCGATGAGGTCGTGGAGCCAGGGGTCGTCGACCTTCTCGGTGACCTGGCGCAGGGCCCGGCGGGCCACGCCGGCCCGGGCAGCGGAGGCGCCGGCCTCGGCCAGGAGGGCGCCGGCGTCGAGGCCCCGCTCGGCGGCGGCCTTGTCGAGGTAGGTGGCCACCTCGGCGGGAACGGTCTTGGAGGTGGGGTCGTCGGGGCCGGTGGGGCGCACGGCGAGGCGGTCGCCGACGGCGAGATCGCCGAGGGGCACCCAGCCGTCCACGGTGAGGAAGGGGTGGTTGGCGCTCGCGGTGACGACGCGGCCCGAGGCGAGGCGCAGCTCGAACGTGTCCTTGATGCCGCTGGAGAAGACGTGGGTCATCACGCCGGGGACGAAGCGCAGGTGCTCGTCGAGGGTCCACACGGGGATGTCGCGCTCGCCGGCGGAGAGCAGCTGGCCGAGGGTGGTGCGGCGAGTGCCGCCGGTGTCGCGGTCGATGGCCGCGATCTGGGTGTCGGCGGTGAGGCAGCCCGACTCGCGCAGGTCCGCCAGCATCGGGCGCTTGTCAGCGCGCATCTCGAGGCTTCGGGAGAGCTGGGACAGGGCGATGACCGGGCACTCGAGCTCGCGGGCGAGGATCTTGAGGCCACGGGAGATCTCGGACACCTCGACCTGGCGGCTCTCGGCGCTGGAACGGCCGGTCATGAGCTGGAGGTAGTCGACCACCACGAGGCCGAGGTCACCGACCCGGCTCTTGAGCCGGCGGGCCTTGGCCCGGATCTCCATGACCGTGAGCTGGGGGTTGTCGTCGATCCACAGCTGTGCCTCGGCGAGGCGGCCGATGGCGCTGTTGATCTTGGTCCAGTCCGACTCGTTGAGGCGGCCGTTTCGCATGCGGGTGGAATCCACCCGGGCCTCGGAGCAGATGATGCGCTGGGTGAGCTCGAGGTGGCTCATCTCGAGCGAGAAGAACATGACCGGTCGCTCGGCGGTGAGGGCCACGTGACTGGCGATGCCCAGGGCGAACGCGGTCTTGCCCGCGCTGGGGCGGGCGCCGACGACGATGAGAGCGCTGGGCTGGAGGCCCGAGAGCAGGGCGTCGAGGTCGACGTAGCCGGTGGGCACGCCGGTGAGGGCGTCGCCGCGCTCGTAGAGCTGCTCGAGACGGTCGAGGGTGCCGCCGAGCAGGTCGCGGATGGGCGCGGTGGAGTCGGTGACCCGGCGCTGGGCCACCTGGAAGACCATGGACTCGGCCAGGTCGACGGCTTTGGTGACGTCGTCGGGCAGCTCGTAGCCCAGCTCGGCGATGTCGCCCGCCACCCGGATGAGGCGGCGCAGCAGCGAGTGCTCCTCGACGATCTTGGCGTAGCGGGCGGCGTTGGAGGTGGCGGGGGTGCCGGCCTGGAGGCTGACGAGGGTGGCGGGGCCACCGACCCCCTCGAGCAGACCGGCCCGGTTGAGCTCCTCGGCCACGGTGATGGGGTCGACGGGCTCGCCGGCGCTGAACAGCGAGGCGACCGCTTCGAAGATGTGGCCGTGGGCAGGCTTGTAGAAGTCGTCGGTGTCGACCAGTTCGACCGCGGTGGCGATGGCGTCCTTGGACAGCAACATGGCGCCGAGGAGGGACTCCTCGGCGGCCAGGTTGTGGGGCGGGACGCGCATCGCCTGGTGGGGACCGGAGCTCGCGCCGGGGCGCTCGGTGAGGGTGGCCCGCGGCGGGGCGTCGTCGGTCGACTGCGACATCGCTCTACCTTCCCCCATCCGCCCTGTGGGGTGGTAGATGCGGTGCCTGGGGCTTTCCTGTGGACGCGACGGGTCCACCCTGTGGAGAACCCGGCTCGGTTGTGGCGTGGGGCGACCGGGACCGGTCGCCGGGGATCACGCGGCGACGACCTCGATGGTCAGCGGGAACGACACGTCGCTGTGCAGCTTGGCGAACACCTGGTGCGTGCCCACGTCCTTGATGTGCTCATCGAGCACGAGCTGCTTGCGATCGAGCTCGACGCCGCTCTGCTGGCGCACGGCGTCGACGATGTCGGCGGCCGCCACCGACCCGAAGAGCTTGCCCTCGGGACCCGCCTTGGCGGTGATGGTGATGGTCGTGGCGACCAGCGTCTTGGCCACTTCCTCGGCGGCCTCGCGGTCGACGGCGTCGCGCACGTCCCGGGCGCGGCGCATGGCCTTGGCCTGGGTCTCGGCACCCTTGGTGGCCAGCATGGCCATGCCCTTGGGGACGAGGTAGTTGCGCCCGTAGCCGTCGGCCACGTCGACGATGTCGCCACGGTGGCCGACGCCGGCGATGTCGGCTTTCAAGATGAGCTTCACTCGTCGCCCTCCTCGATGGCCTCCGCCGGCGCCTCGGTGGCCTCGGCCACCGCGACGCCGCCGCCGTCGAGCTCGACATCGAGCTCGAGGTCGGCCTCGACATCGGACGAGCCGCCCACGGGAGGCGGCGGCGTGTCGCCGGTCGGGCGCGGGGGCGGCCCGTCGGGACGGGGCAGCCCGCGATCGCGCTCGCGGTCGCCTCGGCCACCACCGCGCTGGGTGGTGACGCGGTTGGTGTAGGGCAGGAGCGCCATCTCGCGGGCGTTCTTGATGGCGCGGGCCACCTCACGCTGCTGCTGGGCGTCGTTGCCGGTGACGCGGCGGGCACGGATCTTGGCCCGGTCGGACATGAACCGGCGCAGCAGGTTCACGTCCTTGTAGTCGACGTAGACCACCTTCTCCTGGGACAGGAGGGAGATCTTCTTCTTGCTGCGGCGCGCGTTGTCCTTGTTCTTGCCGCGCACCTCTCGTTTCTTGGCCATGTCTAGAAGGGCTCCTCGTCGTCGTAACCGGCGGGCGGCTCGTTGGGGACGGGACGGCTCCCGCCGCCACCGCCGCCGCCGAAGCCGCCGCCGTCGCCGCCGTCGCGGCGCTCGTTCTTGGTGATCTGGGCGGTGGCCCAGCGCAGGCTGGGGGCGACCTCGTCGGCCACGATCTCCACCTTGGACCGCTTGTCGCCCTGCTCGGTCTCCCAGGAGCGCTGGTCGAGGCGGCCGTCGACCACCACGCGGGTGCCCTTCTGGACGGACTCGGCCACGTTCTCGGCGAGCTGGCCCCAGCAGGTGATGTCGAAGAAGCTCACGGCCTCTTCCCACTCCTGGGTCTGGCGGTTCTGCCAGCGGCGGTTCACGGCCACGCCGAAGCTGGCCACGGCCTGGCCCGACGGGGTGAAGCGCAGCTCGGGGTCGCGGGTGGCGTTGCCCACGATGTTCACGGTGTTTCCGGGTGCCATGTCGGTTCGCTCCTTATCCGGCGTCGGCCGGGGCAGGTTCGGCCTCGGGCGCCGCCTCGGCGGCGTCCTCGGCCGGCGCGTCGCCGAGCAGGCCACGACGCGTGGCCTCGCGCTCGGGCAGGCGCAGGATCTTGTGGCGGACGACTTCGTCCGCGAGCCGCAGTTGGCGGTCGAGGACATCGAGGTTGGGCGCCTCGGTGACGATCTCGAGGACGACGTAGATGCCCTCGCTCTTGTGGTTGATCTCGTAGGCGAAGCGGCGCAGGCCCCACACGTCGGTGGTGGCCACGGTGCCCTCGCCCGCCTCGATGGTCTGGCCGATCTTCTTGACCTGGGCCGACACCGACGACTCGTCGAGGTCGGACTCGAAGATGACCATCAATTCATACGCTCGTGTCACGAGCAGCAAACCTCCCTCTGGTCCCGGCCGCAATGGCACGGGGCCCCGGACGGTCCGGGGCAGGGTTCGATTGGGTGCCCATCCGTCTCCGGACGGCGCACGACAAGCCTGGGCATGCTAGCGGCGGCGGCGGCGGGAACCCTCATCGCCGTCATCATGCACGGAGGGTCTGACAAGTATCCGGAGCGGGGCCGGGGCCCGACCCGCTAGAGCACGTCGATGCGGACGTCGCCGTCGGCTGCGGCGGCGACACGGCGGAGGTCTCCGGGATCCGAGGTCAGGACGCGGTCGCCGCGGCGCGCCGCGCCTTCCACGACGGCCACGTCTACGACGTCGTCGTGGCCCGACCTGGCGACCAACACGCCGACCGCACGCGCCCGGCGCTCGTCCATGGGCTCGATGCGACAACCCTGGAGGAACCGGGCGAGGTTCGCCTGGCGAGGTCCGCCCCCGCGCCACGCCTGAGCGACCACGGGAGCCGGCACCACGGGCATGTGGCCCGCCTCGATCAACGACCGATGGCGGTACCAGAGCGTCCGGTCGTCGCGCTCCGCCGCGAGCAGGGCGCCGGTGTCGTAGGTGACACCGGGCATCAGGCGCTCCGGCGGGTGATCGGGCCCGGTGGCTCGTCCCGCAGCATCTGTTGCGCCCAGGCCCGCCCTTCGGCGAGCTCCTCCTCGGTGAACGCCCCATGCTCCGCCTCCCACTCGGCCACGCCGGCGAGGCCCCACTCGATGCGGAAGTGGCGCTCGATGAGATCGGCCAGCCAGGCGCTCACGCTCATGCCCGCGGCCACGGCAGCCGCCTCGACGGCGGCGTCGACATCTTCGGGCAGGGAGATGGATCGCCGGGCGACGGGACTCACAGACCCATCGTACTCACGAGGTACGAAGAAACAAGTCTCAGTATATTTCCATATACTCTCTCCCAGACTGGCCGCGACCCCGTTCCGAGCACCTCGGCCCCCATCAGTAGGTTCTCGCAGATGCCACTGGCGGGGACACGGACAGCGGCGTGGTGATGGGAGCGGCCGTGCTGCTGCAGCTCTTCCGGGTGGACGTCGAGGCCGGCACCGCCGAACTGGTCGACACCGTCACCGAAGGGCTGCCGTTCGACAACCTCGCCTTCGTCGACGACGGCACCGTCTACTTCTCGAGCTTCGCCACCGCCTCGCTCACCGAGCGCTCCCCAGACGGCACTGTGCGCACCATCCCCCTCGGCGCCTGAGCGCCGGCCCGCACGGAGCGCACGCCGATTTGGCGGAGAGGGTGGGATTCGAACCCACGGTACCCGTAGGCACACTTCCTTAGCAGGGAAGCCCGATCAGCCAGACTCCGGCACCTCTCCTTGTTGCGGCGACGACTCTACACGGCGCCGGCGCTCGCCTGGTCGGAGGTTCCCGCGCGCTTGCCGCCGTACGCACCCTGCTCGCGGGAGTGGCACAAGTCACACCGCTGTATGTTGCAATTCGGTGACGGTCGTGACGATAGTGTGACCAACGAACCAGAGCGCGCTCTGCGCTGCCCGGTGACGCGTGCCCCCGTGGGGTGCCCGCCGGAGCGGCCCACAGCACCCGGTACGCCTCCCCCCACCCCGATTCCTCTTGTCGCGCGCATGCGCCCGGGAGCAGGGCGGGACCGGTGGTGGCGGAACGGAGCGCTCCCCCCGAACAAGGAGCACCGGACATGCCGCAGGAAACGAACGAAGAAGGCGCCGACGCATTGATGCGCCGCAGCACCACGAAGGCTGTGGTGCTGCTCTCGATCCTCATCGGATCGCTCCTCGCCACCGTGGCGAGCCCCGTGATCGCCTCGGCCCAGACGGCCCCCGCCGCCGACGAGGCACCGGCCACCACCTCGACCACAACCGCTCCTTCGACCACGGTTCCCCCCGTGCCCACCACCGTCGTGCCGCCGGCCACCACCGTGACCACCGACGAGCCCGCGGCGGCAGCCCCCCAGGCCGTCGAGCCGACGCTGCCCGCCGCCCTCACCCAGGCCACCACCGAGCGAGCCACCGGCCGCCGCGGTCCCGCCAACCTGAGCGAGGCCACGTACGTGTACACGCCCCGCGAGATCAAGCGGGCGTGGAACAACAGCCACCACGACAAGATCACTCTGGCCAAGGCCACGCAGCTCTCGCGCTACATGAACGCCGTGGTCGCCAACCAGATCCAGCAGTACCTGCTGGCCGTCTACCTCAACGCCGTGGCCGCCTCGGTGCCCAACCAGGCCAACTGGGACCGCGTCGCCGCCTGTGAGTCCGGTGGCAACTGGCACCTCGCCACCGGCAACGGCTTCTACGGCGGCCTCCAGTTCAGCGCCTCCACGTGGCGGGCGACGGGCGGGACCGGCCTCCCCCACCAGCACACCCGCATCGAGCAGATCCGCCGGGCCAACATCTTGAAGGACCGTGCCGGCCTCGGTCAGTGGCCGCACTGCGGTAGCCGCTTCTACGGCTGACCCACCCTCCCGTCGGAGACCACCTCCCCCTCCCTTCGGCCCCCGACCGGCTCGACGGCCCGCCACTTCGGTGGCGGGCCGTCGCCGTTCTCGGCTGCGGTGCCCCGCCGCACCGGCGTGCTCCAGCCCTGCCCCCGGTCGGCGACACGGGTGGTGGGCACGGCGGCGAGCGCGCCTACGGTCGACCCATGGAGACGCCGGCGGGGACGACCGAGGTGACCGCCGAGCGCATGGTGCCGGGCGGCCTCGCCCTGAGCCGAGACGACGACGGCCGTGTGGTGCTCGTCGCCGGCGCCATCCCCGGCGAGCGCGTGGCCGTCGCCACCGAGGTGCGCCGCGGCGCCGTCCACGGCGAGGTGGTCGAGGTGCTCGACCCCTCCCTCGACCGGATCGAGCCGCCCTGCCCATTCGTCGCCCTGGGCTGCGGCGGCTGCGACTGGCAGCACGTCGGCGAGGAGCGCCAGCGGTCCATGCGCCTCGAGATCGTGACCGACGCGCTCCGCCGCATCGGCCGCCTCGACGATCCCGTCGTCCGCCCGGGCCCCCCGATCCCCGCCGAGCGCACCCGCACCACCCTGCGGGTGGCGGTGGTCGACGGGCGACTCGGCCTGCGGGCCGAGGGCAGCCACGAGGTCGTCCCCGTCGACGACTGCCTGGTCGCCCACCCCGCGCTCGCCGACCTGCTGGCCCGAGGGGTGCTCGACCCGGGCCGCGCCCGCGAGCTGACCCTGCGGGTGGCCACCGACCGCTCCGGCGCCGCCACCGACGTCCTCGTCGTGGCCGAGCCCACCGCCAAGGGAGTGCAGGCCCCGGACGACGTCACCGTCATCGGCGCCGACGAGCTCGAGCGGGGCACCCGCCGCTGGCTGACCACCTCGCTGGCCGGTCACGACTTCCGGGTGTCGGCCCGCTCGTTCCTCCAGGTGCGCCCCGAGGGCGCCGCCGCGCTCGTCGCCGTCGCCCGAGATCAGCTCGCCGGCGCCCCCGACGGCCCTTTCGCCGACCTGTACGGCGGCATCGGCCTCTTCGCCGCCACCTGTGCCGGCGACCGGCCGGTGGTGCTGGTGGAGCGCTCCAAGTCGGCCACCGCCGACGCCCGGGTCAACCTCGCCCACCTCGCCGGCGACGTCCGCGTGATCTCGCAGCCCGTCGAAGGCTGGCGCACCAGCCCCGCCGCCGTCGTGGTGGCCGACCCCGCCCGCTCCGGCCTGGGCCGCCAGGGCGTCGAGAAGGTCGTCGCCACCGGCGCCGCCCGGGTGGTGCTCGTGAGCTGCGACGCCGGCTCGCTCGGCCGGGACGCGGCGGCGCTGGTCGCCGCCGGCTACTCCCACGTCGAGTCCGTGGTGCTCGACCTCTTCGGCCACACCGGCCACGTCGAGGTCGTCAGCCGCTTCGATCGGGCCTGACGGGCCGCCGACCCTCGGCTTCGGCCCCCGGCACCGGCCCTCGGCCCACGCCGGTCGAGGCCCCGCCGACCAGGGCGTAGCCTGCGCGCATGCGCACCGCCGTCACCGAGATGCTCGGCATCGACGTCCCCGTCCTCGCCTTCAGCCACTGCCGCGACGTCGTGGCCGAGGTCTCGAAGGCCGGGGGCCTGGGCGTGCTGGGCGCCGTGGCCCACACCCCCGAGGCCCTCGAGATCGACCTGAACTGGATCGAGGAGCAGATCGGCGACAAGCCCTACGGCGTCGACCTCATCATCCCCGCCAAGTACGCGGGCGACGACCAGGGCGGGTTCGCCCTCGCCGACATCGCCGCGCTCATCCCCGCCGAGCACAAGGCCTTCGTGGACGACATCCTCGCCCGCTACGAGGTCCCCGAGCCCCCCGCCGACGACGAGGGCCCCGGCCGCGCCGGCTGGCAGACCAGCGGCGGCGACGCCCCCTTCTCGGCCAACCGGGCCGGGCCGCAGCTCGAGATCGCGCTCGCCCACCGCACCTCGCTGGTGGCCAACGCCCTCGGTCCGCCGCCCCCCGAGATGATCGACCAGGTGAAGGGCGCCGGCCGGATCGTGGCGGCCCTCGCGGGCCGGGGCGTGCACGCCGAGCGCCACGTCGCCGCCGGCGTCGACCTCATCGTGGCGCAGGGCTCGGAGGCGGGCGGCCACACGGGCGAGATCGGCTCGATGGTGCTCATCCCCGAGGTGGTCGACGCGGTGGCGCCCGTCCCGGTGCTCGGCGCCGGCGGCATCGGCCGGGGCCGCCAGATGGCCGCGGCCATGGCCCTCGGCGCCCAGGGCGTCTGGTGCGGGTCGGTCTGGCTCACCACCGCCGAGGCCGAGACCCATCCCGTCGTGAAGTCCAAGATGCTGGCGGCCACGTCGGCCGACACGCTGCGCTCCCGCTCGCTCACCGGCAAGCCCGCCCGCATGCTGCGCTCGTCGTGGACCGACGAGTGGGACCGCCCCGACACGCCCGACCCGCTGGGTATGCCGCTCCAGCCCATCCTCACCGCGCAGGCGCAGTACCGCATCAACCGCGCCGCCGAGCGCCACCCCGGCGCCGAGAAGCTGGCCAACTACTTCGTGGGCCAGGTGGTCGGCACCATGAACGTGTCCAAGACGTCCCGCCAGGTCGTGTTCGACATGGTCGAGGAGTTCATCGAATCCGTCGAGGCCCTGGCGGCGCAGCTCGAGGACTGATCTGGGCGGGCCGTCAGCGCCGGCGGGCGACGACCAGGGTGTCGAGGGCGACGTGCTCGCCGTCGTCCTTCTCGACGAGTCGGCCGACGACCGTGGCCACCACCGGGGTGAGACCGGGGTCGGCGGCGGCGATGGCGGCGACGGACTCGTCGACGTCGTAGAGCACGTCGGGGTCCTGTGGGCCGCCGTAGCCCCGCTCGAGGTTGGTGCGGTCGTGGGCCACGATCAACAAGGTGCCGCCGGGGGCGACGCCGGCCGCCGCCGTCGCGATGACGCCGAGGCGCTCGTCGGTCGGCAGTTGGAGGTACGAGAGCACGACCAGGTCCCACGCCTGCGCCCCGACCTCATGAGTGAGGGCGTCGGCGACGACCGTGGTGACGGTGACGCCGTGGTCGGCCGCCAGGCGCTCGGCCTTGGCCATCCCCGCGGCGGAGAAGTCGACGGCCGTGGCGTCCCAGCCCCGGGTTGCCAGCCACACGGTGTTGCGGCCCTCGCCGGCGCCGAGGTCCAGCGCCCGGCCCGGCACGAGGGGCAGCACCTGTTCGGCCACGAACCGGTTCGGCTCGATGGCCCAGACGTAGTCGGCGCCCTCATAGCGGCGGTCCCAGTCGGTGGCGTCCATGTCGCTCCTCTCCCCCGTCTCGTCGTCCGGCCTCAGGCCGGAGGTCGGGCGGGCAAGCCAGCGGCGGCCCGCACCGCCTGCTCAGCCACGGTCAGGTCGGCACCGGTGCGCTTGACGTGCTCGAGCACGGCCTTGGCCAGCCCCACGTCGCCGCCCTTGGCGGCCAGATCGACGAGGTCGGCGTCGACCCTGGTCTGCCCGGCGGGTGCCGGTCGCAACGGGGCGAGGTCGGAGAACAGCCGGCGGGACAGCTCGTCCACCCGCTCCTCGAGCGCCGCGAGACGGGCCTCGAGCACCCCCGGATCCACGCCACCGACGTCGCTCACGCCGGCGACGGTAGCGGAGCGCTCCCGCCGCGACGGAAGCATCCGATGCGCTCCCCGACCCGAACTGGCCCGCTCGACCTCGGTCCTGGCGCTCCGCCTCCGGTGAGGACGCGAGACTGCCGTCGTGCGCCTCGCGACGACCGTGCCCACGGGCGACCCCCGCGGCTCGGGCGCGCTGTTCGCCGAGCTCGAGGCGCTGGGCTACGACACCGCCTTCTCGTTCGAGTCGAAGCACGACCCGTTCCTGCCCCTCGCGCTCGCCTCGACCACGACGTCGACCCTGCGCCTCGGCACCGCGGTGGCCATCGGCTTCGCCCGCAACCCCATGGTGCTGGCCAACGTCGCCTACGACCTCCAGGTCATCACCGAGGGCCGCTTCGTCCTCGGCATCGGCTCGCAGGTGCGGCCCCACATCGAGCACCGGTTCAGCGAGACGTGGTCGCACCCGGCCGCTCGCATGGCCGAGATGGTCCGGGCCATCAAGGCGATCTGGGCCACGTGGGAGGGCGAGGGCCCGCTGGACTTCCGGGGGCGCTTCTACGACCACACCATCATGATCCCGGCCTTCGACCCCGGCCCGAACCCCTTCGGCCCGCCGCCCGTGTTCACCGGGGGCTTCGGGCCGAAGATGACCGAGGTGGCCGGCGAGGTCGCCGACGGCTTCATCGTGCACCCCTTCCACACTCCCGAGTCGCTGCGCGCTGCGACCCTGCCGGCGCTGGAACGGGGCCTCGACCGCTCGGGCCGCTCCCTCGACGACTTCGAGGTCGTGCTCGTGACCATGGTCGTCACCTGGGACGAGGGCGATGGTGACGCCGAGGCCCGGGCGCGCGCGTCGCTCGCCGACCAGCTCGCCTTCTACGGCTCGACACCGGCGTACCTCCCGACCCTCGCCGCCCACGGCTGGGAGGGGCTGCACCCCGAGCTGAACCGGCTCTCCAAGGAGGGGCGCTGGTCCGAGATGAGCGCACTGATCCCCGACGCCCTGATGGAGGCGGTGGCCGTGGTCGGTCCCCGGCCGGCGATCGCGGAGCGCCTCGCCGAGCGGGCGGCCGGCGTGGAACTGCCCCGGGCGACGGTCAGCCTCGTCAACAACCGTCACCCCGACCCCGGCCACTTCGGCGACATCGTCGCCGACCTGCGCGGCCTCGGCCTCGGCCTCGGTGACGGGCTCGATCAGGCGCCGGGAGCGTCGGACGCATGACGGCCGGAGGCGTCGTCGTCCTCGGCAGCGTGAACGTGGACGTCACCGTCGTGCTCGACCGGCTGCCGCGCGCCGGCGAGACCGTGAGCGGCGGGGTGCTGCGACGCGACCACGGCGGCAAGGGCGGCAACCAGGCCGTGGCCGCGGCCCGGGCGGGCGCCGCGGTGCGCTTCGTGGGCGCGGTGGGGCGCGATGCCGACGGCGACGACGTGCTGGCGGTGCTGGCCGGTGACGGCGTGGACGTGTCGGCGGTGCGCCGGGTCGAGGCGGCCACAGGCACGGCGCTCATCTGCGTCGACGCCGCCGGCGAGAACCAGATCGCCGTGGCCCCCGGCGCCAACCGCCACGCGTCCGCGGAGGGTCTCGACCTCGCCGGCGTCGACGTGGTGGTGGCCCAACTCGAGGCACCGCTCGACGCCGTGGCGGCGCTGTTCGAGCGGGCCCGGGCGGCTGGGGCCCGCACCGTGTTGAACGCCGCTCCCGTCCACTCCGGCCAGGAGGACGCCATCCGCGCCGCCCTCGGCATCGTCGACGTCCTCGTGGTGAACGAGGGCGAGCTCGACGCCCTGCACCCGAACACCGGGCCCGTGGCCGAGCGAGCCGCCGCACTCGCCGGCCCGGGGGCCGTGCTGGTCAGCCGGGGCGCTGCCGGCGTCGTGTGGGCGGCGGCGGGACACGACCCTGTCGAGGTCGCCGGCCACCGGGTCGACGCCGTCGACACCGTCGGAGCCGGCGACGCCCTCTGCGGCGCCCTCGCCGCCGGTCTGGCCCTCGGCCTGGACGACGAGACCGCGGTGCGCCGCGCCAACGCCGCCGGCGCGCTCGCGGCCACCCGGCCCGGCGCCCGCTCGTCGCCGACGGCGGCCGAGGTGGACGCGCTCCTGGCCGGCGACGGCACGGTCACGGCGCCATGACACGCGCACAACCCGCGTTCCGGGTACTCGTATGTCTCGTGGACGACACATACGAGTACCCAGAACGAATGGGGTGGACCGATGGCGAGCGCGGAGGGCAGGACCGTGGGTGAGCGGCCGGCGGTGATCCTCGACTGCGATCCGGGCCACGACGACACCGTCGCCCTGGTGGTGGCTGCCGCCTTCACCGACCTGGTGGCGGTGACGACGGTGAGCGGGAACGCCCCGCTGGCCGACGTCACCCGCAACGCCCTCGCCGTCACCGAGCTGTTCGCCATCGACGTCCCCGTGCACGCCGGAAGCCCACGGCCCCTCGTGGCGCCGGCCCGCCACGCGCCGGCGGTCCACGGCGAGACCGGCCTCGGTGGCACCTTGCTGCCGGCGCCCACCCGGACGGTCGCCGCCGCGCACGCCGTCGAGGTGCTGCTGGACGCCACCCGGGCCCGGCCCGGCTGCTGGCTCGTGCCCGTCGGGCCCCTGACCAACATCGCCTTGGCCCTGCGCCTCGACCCGACCCTGCTCGACCGCATCGCCGGCATCTCGCTCATGGGCGGCGGCGACCGCACCGGCAACGTCACGCCCACGGCCGAGTTCAACGTCTGGGCCGACCCGGAGGCCGCCGCCATCGTGTTCGAGGCCGGGGCGCAGGTCCCGTTCCGCATGGCCGGCCTCGACGTCACCCACCAGGTGCGCATGACCGCCGCCGACGGCGACGCCCTGCGCGCCACGGGCACCACCCGCGGGGCCTTCCTGGCCGACCTGCTCGCCTACTACGGCCGCCACGGCCGGGCCGCGACCCCGGGCGCCGCCCCCGGCAGCCCGATGCACGACCCCCTCGCCGTACTCGCCGTGACCCACCCCCACCTGTTCACCCACACCCACCGGCCCGTCCATGTCGAGCTGGTCGGCGGCAGCCGGGGCACGACCGTGGTCGACACCCGGGACCACGCCCCCGCCGACGCCGCCTCCTGCGACGTGGCCGAGGCCGTCGACGCCGACGCCGTGCGCGCCCTCATCCTCGACACCCTCCTGGCCGCCTGCACCCCCGCCTGACCGCCCCTCGGCATGCCGGGACGAGCGATCAGGGGACGGGGGTGGGCTGGTTCGGCTCCCGGCCGGCGGCCCGGTAGATCGCGTCGATGACGGCCATGTTGGCGATGGCGTCGTCCACCCCGGTGGGGAAGGGAGCGCCCTCGCGCACCGCGGCCACGAACGCGGCGAGCTGGTGGGAGTAGGTGGTGCCCGGCCAGGGCTTCTCGACCCGCTTGCCGGCGGCGGTGTGCACCGCGAGGCGGCCGAGCAGCGGCGGCATGAGGGGGTTGCGGGCCTTGAGCACGCCGTCGGAACCCTCGACCCGGAGCCAGATGGCCGCCACCCGCCGCGACCACATCGAGCAGGTGATCGCGCCGGTGGGCCCGTCGGGGAAAACCAGCTGGGCCCGCGTGGCCCGGTCCACCCCTCCCCAGCCCTCGTCGCTCTCGGCCGACACCACCTCGGGCTCACCGAATCCCGCCGCCCCGGCCACGGTCCGCACCCAGTGGACCGGGTAGCAGCCGGCGTCCATCAGGGCGCCACCGGCGAGGGGCACGGACCAGCGGATGTCGCCCTTGCGGGGCAGGGGGAAGCAGAAGGCGCCCGCGACGTGGCGCAGCTCGCCGAGCTCGCCGCTGCCCACGATCTCGAGGAGGCGGGCGGTCATGGGGTGGTAGCGCCAGTGGAAGGCCTCCATCAGCACCCGGTCGGTGCCCCGCGCCATGTCGGCCACGGCACGGGCCTCGTCGGCATTGGCGGTGAACGGCTTCTCGCAGAGGACGTGCTTGCCCGCGTCGAGCGCGGCCACGGTCCAGTGCCCGTGCAGGCCGTTGGGCAGCGGGTTGTAGACCGCATCGATCTCCGGGTCGGCCAGGAGCGCCTCGTAGGAGTCGTGCACCCGGGGGATCCCGTGCTTGGTGGCGAACGCGTCGGCCCGGGCCCGGTCCCGTGCGGCGACGGCCACCACCTCGGCGTCGGGTGACGCCGCCGCGGGCTTGGTCAACGCGTTGGGGGCGATGGCGGCGGCGCCGAGGACACCGAAGCGGAGTGCGGGCATCGCACGAGCATCGCGCCCGGGCGGCGCTCGTGCCCCGGAGACGCCGTCGGGCCGGGCGCAGGGGCGCACGACCGGAGCACGACCGGCGGACAGTGATGTACACCGGTGGCGCTTTCCGCAGCGACCGAACGATGAGTAGCGTCACCGCCCGTGTCACCACAACGGGCCCTGAACGCGCGCGAGGGCGGCGCCGGCGTTCACCGGGGGACGCGGGCCGCCGCGGGCGTGCTGGCCGCGCTGGCCCTCGTGAGCCTGGCGACCGGCTGCGGCAGCGGTGACGAGAGCGCGGGGGTCGACCCCGAGACCGGCGCCACCACCACCGTCGTCGCCATCGACGTGCCCAAGGGCTCGGTGCCCCGGGTGCTGTGCAAGGACGAGGTCACCGAGGACCAGACCGTGCCCACCGGCATCGAGGTGCTCGTCACCAACCTCGTCCGTCAGGCCTCCCTCGCCGACGCCGAGCCCTACGGCGAGTTCGTGGTCCGCTGCGACAACACCGGCGTCACCACCATCGAGGCACCGGCGGCGTTCGGCGACGTGGAACCCACGCCCTCGGGCCCCCCGCAGACGACCATCCGGGTTGCCACCGACTTCGGCGCGCCCATCGAGTCGGCGCCCGTCATCAACTTCTTCGCCGCCCCCGTCGGCGGGTCGCAGTACCCGACGCTCCCGGGCTTCACCACGTTGATCCAGCAGTCGGCCGACGGCTCGCTCTCCTCGGGCACGCGCGACCCCCGGGAGGGCACCACCATCGCCGACGACTGCCAGGCCCTGCCCGTCCGCGACCTCGCCACCGGGCAGTACACGGGCAAGGCCCAGTTCTTCGTCAACTGCGGCGACGACCAGCGGGCGTGGGTGCTCGTGGCCGCGGCCCCCAACAACGGCGACCCCTACTTCATCCAGATGGTGGCGCAGGCCCGCGACAGCGCCGACGCCGAGGCCATCGGCCGGGCGCTGGCCACCATGTCGGTGGACACCGCCACCCTGGCGGCGTTCACCGCGTCGTTCGAGGCGGCCGCCGACGCCGCCGCGCAGCAGGCCGCCACCACCGTCCCGTCGGAGACCGCTCCGCCCGCGACCGACACCACCGCCGCTCCCTGATCGGCTCGGATCGCATCCGACCGGACGACCCCTTCTTCGCCCCTGGCTGACGGCGGTGGGGCGTCGCCCGGCACCCGGCGCGAGTCAGCCCAGCAGGTAGACCGCGGTCATGCCCGCGGCCGCCGCGGCGAGACCGGCCGCGAGCGAGCCCCCGACGTTCACCAGGGCCTGCAACCACTCACCCTCCTCCAGGAGGCGGACGGTCTCCCAGGAGAAGGTGGAGAAGGTGGTGAAGGCGCCGCACAGCCCGGTCGCCAGCCAGAGGCGGGGGGCGCCGCCGAAGTCGTGGTGCACGACGAGGCCGGTGATCACACCCAACGCGAACGAGCCGAGGACGTTCACCACGAGGGTCCCCCAGGGGAACGACCCGGCGCTGCGGTCCTGGACGAAGCCGTCCACCAGGTACCGGGCCGGGGCCCCGACGGCACCGGCGACGGCGACGCCCACCACCGCGACGAGGCTCACGACGCCGGTCCCGCGACGGGCACCAGGCGCCCACCGACCATGCCGACCGCGGTGGCGGCGAGGCCCACCACCAGGCTGGCCACCACGTAGGCGGCGGCGACGTCGAGGTGGCCGTTGTCCACGAGCAGGTCGGTCTCGACCACGAAGGTGGAGAACGTTGTGAACGACCCGAGGAAGCCGGTGGCGACGAAGGGCCGGAGGTGGCTCGACGACGGGAACCGATGGAGGACGGCGACGAGGACGAAGCCCAGGGCCAGGCTGCCCGTCACGTTCGTCCAGAACGTGGCCCACGGAAACCCGCTCGCGCTCGGCCCGAACTGCTCGGCGACGGCGTAGCGCGCGAGCGCGCCGAACACCCCGCCCAGGGCGATGGCGGCGAGCACCGAGGGGGCCCGGCGCCGAGGGGCCGGGCCCGAGCGGGCGACCGGTCGGTGCGAGGCCGACGGCTCGGAGACGTCGGCCGGGTCGAGATCGGGATCGATGGGGAGGGACCCCTCGCCCCGGCCCGCCCCACGGCCCTGTCGGCGACCTCGCTCCACCCGGCCATCGTGGCACCTTCGACCCCGAGCGACGATCTTCGGAAGTTCTCAAGGTGGGGTGTCACCATGCGGAGGTGCGCGTGCTGCTGGTGGACGACGACCCGGGCATCCTGCTCTCGGTCCGCCGCGCCCTCGAGTTCGAGGGGTACACCGTTCCCACCGCCACGGACGGCGTCGCCGCCCTCGCCGCGATCGCCGCCGACCGGCCCGACGCGGTGGTGCTCGACGTCACCATGCCCCGCCTCGACGGCCTCGCGGTCTGCCGCGAGCTCCGGGGCCGTGGCGACCGGACCCCCATCCTCGTGCTCACCGCCCGTCACGCCGTGGCCGACCGCGTGGCCGGCCTCGACGCCGGCGCCGACGACTACCTCGTGAAGCCCTTCGCCCTCGAGGAGCTGCTGGCCCGGGTGCGGGCGCTGCTTCGGCGACAGGGCGACAACGGTGCCGAGACGGGCGGCGAGCAGCTCGTGCTCGCCGACCTCGTGATGGACGTGGGCGCCCACCAGGTCCGACGAGCGGGACACCTCGTCGAGCTGACCCGCACCGAGTGGTCGCTCCTCGAACTGCTCCTGCGCAACGCGGGACAGGTGCTCACCCGCGAGGTGATCTCGGATCGGGTGTGGGGCTACGACTTCGGGACGGCGAGCTCGCTCGACGTCTACATCGGGTACCTGCGCCGCAAGACCGAGGAGCACGGCGGCCCCCGCCTCCTCCAGACCGTGCGGGGCGTGGGCTTCGTGGCCCGGGAGCAGCCCGGATGACGCTGCGGGCCCGTCTGGCGGTCGTGGTCGCGGGCGCCGTCGCCGCCGCCGTCGTGGTCACCGTCGGCGTCGCCTGGCTCGCCACCCACCACCGCCTCCGGGCCGACATCGACGACGCCCTGGCCTCCCGGGCAGAGGGGGTCGCCGAGCTGGCCACCGTGACGGAGTACGTGCAGCGGACCTCACCGGCGCGCGGCACCACCCGACCCCGCCCCCAACGGGAGGTCCCCGGCATCCGGGTCGCGCTCCTCCAGGACCTCTCCGTGCAGCTGGTGGGGGTCGACGGGCGGGTGACGACGCTGGCCGGCGCCGAGCTGCCCGTGCGACCCGTCGACCTCGCCGCCGCCACCGAGGGCGAGGGCTCGTTCGTGCGCAACGCCCGCGTGGACGGCGACCACTTCCGGGTCGCCACCCAGGCCGTCGAGGGAGGCGGCGCCGTGCAGATCGGCCGTGACGTCACCGGGACCGATCGCACCCTGCGGTCCCTGGCGTTCGTGCTGACCACGACGGCCGCGATCGGCGTGCTGGCGGCCACGCTCATCGGCCTGCTGGTGGCCAAGCGGGCGCTGCGGCCGATCGACCGGTTGAGCGAAGCGGCCGAGCGGGTCGCCCGCGACCAGGACCTCACGGCGCCCCTGCCCGCTCGCGCGACCCCCGACGAGGTGGGGCGCCTGACCACCAGCTTCAACACCATGCTGGCGGCGCTGGCGGCGTCGCGGGCTCAGCAGCAGCGCCTGGTCACCGACGCCAGCCACGAGCTGCGCACGCCGCTGACCAGCCTGCGCACGACCATCGAGCTGTTGCGGCGGGCCGACCGGTCGCCCGACGAGGCGCTCCCGGCCGAGCAGCGCGACGAGCTGTACGACCACGCCCTCGACGAGCTCAGCGAGCTGACCCACCTGTCCAGCGAGCTGGTCGAGCTGGCCACCGACGCCCGCAGCGCCGCCGGGGTCCGCACGACGGTGGACCTCGGCGACGTCGCGGGGGCGGTGGCGGCCCGCGCCCGGCGGCGCACGGGGCAGGTCATCGAGGTCTCGACGGACGCGAGCACCGTCCTCGGCGACGCCGCCGCGCTCGAACGGGCCGTCACCAACCTGGTCGACAACGCCTGCAAGTGGAACCCCGTCGGGACCGCCATCGAGGTGACGGTGCACGCCGGCACCGTGGCGGTGCGCGACCACGGCCCCGGGGTGCCCCCCGACGAGCGCGAGCGGGTGTTCGAGCGCTTCGCCCGCGGACGCGACGCGCAGTCCGTGCCGGGCTCCGGGCTCGGGCTCGCCATCGTCGGCCAGGTCGCCGCGGACCACGGGGGCCGGGCCTGGATCGAGGCGCCCGCCGACGGGGGCCCCGGCACGGTCGCCACCCTCGCGCTCTCACCCGATTCTCAAGCTTCTTGAGGGCGTTCCCTCAAGGTCGTCCTCGACGCTGAAGGGGTGGTCACGTCGGCCACGCCGTCACCCCGAACAAGGAGCACCACCATGTCCCTCCCCTCCACTCCCCACCGGTCCCCCACCGGCGCGGCGCGGCGGCTCGGCCTCGTCGCCGCACTCGCCCTCGCCGCCGTCGCCCTGGTCGCCGGGCTGTTCGCCCTCCCGGCGGGCGCGCAGACCGACACCGAGGCCGCCAACGGGCGGGGCGGCCGAGCCCGCCTCACCGACGAGCAGCGCCAGTGCCTCGCCGACCAGGGCGTCGAGCGCCCGCCGCTCGGCCAGCGCCCGTCCGACGAGCAGATCCAGGCCGCCAAGGACGCCGCCGAGGCGTGCGGCATCGAGCTGCCGATCGGTCGCCGGGGCCCCGCGCGACGGTTCCTCCGCAACCTGACCGACGAGCAGCGGCAGTGCCTCCAGGACCAGGGCCTCGAACGGCCGGCCCGCGGCGAGCGCCCCACCGACGAGCAGCGTCAGGCATTCCGCGACGCCGCCGCGGCCTGCGACATCGAACTGCCCGACCGCCCCGCCACGACCACGACCGACTGACCCGACCGGTCGTCCCTCCACGGGCGCCCGTCCCGACGCTGCGGCGGCGGGGCGGGCGCCCGTCGCGCCCCGCCGCCAGGCGGCGCACCCGCCGGTGGGTAGCGTGGCGCGGTGACCGGGGGCGGTGCAGGCCGGGAGGCCAGGGCAGGGCGCGCGACATCGCGCACCGGTCGACGCGGGCAGCGAGCGGTGCTGATCGCAATCCTCCTCGCCGGCGCCGTGCTCGCCGTCGCCGTGATCGCCGACCGGTCCCCGGGGTCGACCACCGCCCCCACCTCGACCCCGGCCACCGTGCACTTCGCGGTGGTCGGCGACATGGGCTCGAACAACAGCCACGAGGCCGCCGTCGCCGCGATGGTGGCGGCCGACGACCCCGACTTCGTGGCCACGGTCGGCGACAACGCGTACGGGTCGGCCGGCCAGGACGTCGCCGTCGGGCAGTACTACCACTCGTTCATCGGCGGCTACAGCGGCGCCTACGGCGCCGGCAGCGCCACCAACCGCTTCTTCCCCGCGCTCGGCAACCACGACATCAGCGACGGCGGGGGCCTCGCCGACTACCTGGCCTCGTACACGCTCCCCGGGGCCGGCACCACGTCCCTGCGACCCTCCGGGAACGAGCGCTACTACGACGTGGTGCAGGGGCCGGTGCACCTGTTCTTCGTCAACAGCGACCCCTCCGAGCCGGCGGGCCGCTCCGCCTCGTCCGCCCAGGCCACGTGGCTGCGCAACGGGTTGGCCGCGTCACCCTCGCCGTGGAACGTGGTCGTGTTCCACCACGCTGCGTTCTCCTCGTCGAACGGCCATGGCAGCAACACCACCCTCCAGTGGCCGTTCGAGGCGTGGGGGGCCGACCTCGTCCTCAACGGCCACGACCACACCTACGAGCGCATCGTCCGGGACGACGACACCGACGGCACCACGCTGACGTACGTGGTCGACGGGCTCGGCGGCCAGTCGCCGTACGGCTTCACGACGCCGGTCGCCGGCAGCCAGGTGCGCTACAACGCCGATTACGGCGCCCTCTTCGTCGACGCCAGCGCCACCTCGCTCACCGGCGCCTTCCGCACCGTGGGCGGCGCCACCGTCGACACCTTCACCCTCACGGCACCGACCCGCGCGCACGTGGTGGGGACCGTGACCGATGCGCACGGCGACCCCCTGGTCGGCGCGATGGTGCACGCCATCGACTACCGGGCCGACCCGCCGATCCTGCTCGGCGACCTCACCGACGCCGCCGGCGCCTACGACCTCTCGGTGCCGGCCCCCGACCGGTACGCGATCGGCGTGCTCGACCCCTCCGCGGCGAACGCCTTCGAGTACCACCAGGACGACCCCTCCATCGACCCGGCCGACGACGTGGTGGTCGCGCCCGGCGACACCGTCACGGTGGACGTCGCGCTCGGGGGCTCCCCGATCGCCCCCGGGGCCATCACCGGCAGCGTCACGGACGCCACCGGGCCCGTCGCGGGCGCGTGGGTGATGTCCATGACCGCGGGAGGGACGCCGTCGCGGGCCACCACCACCGACGCCGCCGGGCACTACACCCTCACCGGCCTGGCCGCCGGCGAGTACCGGCTGGCCGTCGTCGACCCGTCGGGCGATCGCCGCTGGGAGTACTTCGACGACGCCGGCAGCTGGCCCGACGCCGACCCCCTGACGGTCACGGCGGGGACGGGCGCCACCGCGGACGTCGTGCTCGCGCCGGCACCCTGACCCCGTCCGTCTCCGGGGCCCCGGGCGCTCGGTCGCGATGAGTCCGGACGGCCTCGCCCGTCTTCCCGACATGGCTCCCGACGCTCCCGACGCACCGATTGCGCCCGATCCCCCGACCCCCGGCAGGGCCGAGGGCGACGACCTAGCCTCCGGGGCCATGTCGACGCCGACGACCGTGTCCACCGGGGCCGAGTGGGAGGCGCTCGGCGAGCACGCCGACGCCACCCCCGTGCCGTCGGAGCGCCCACCCGAGGGGCCCGTGCTCGTCGTCGGCACCCGCAAGGGGCTGTGGCTCCTCGGCGCCGACGCCGACCGGTCCGCGGACGGCTGGCAGGTCAAGGGCCCCCTCCTGCTCGGCAACGTGGTCCAGCACGCGATGGTGGACCCGCGCGACCGCACCACCCTGCTGGTGGCCTCCCGCACGGGCCACCTCGGTCCCACCGTGTTCCGCACGACGGACCTCGGGCGCACCTTCACCGAGGCCTCACGGCCGCCGGCGTTCACCACGGGCGACCGCCTCGAGCGCAGCGTGCGCTCGGTGTTCTGGCTCACCCCCGGCCACGCCGACGAGCCCGGCACCTGGTACGCGGGCGCCTCCCCCCAGGGCCTGTTCCGCAGCGACGACGACGGCGACACCTGGGCACCGGTGGACGGCTGGAACGACCACCCGATGTGGGAGACGTGGTGCGAGTGGCCCGAGGAGAACACCCCGGACGGCTCGATGCTCCACTCCGTGCTGGTCGACCCGCGGGACCCGCAGCACCTCTACCTCGGCCTCTCGTCGGGTGGCGTCTTCGAGTCGACCGACGGTGGCGCCGACTGGGCGCCGCTGAACCAGGGGTGCCTCGCCCTCTTCGCACCGGTGCCCGACCCCGAGTACGGCCACGACCCGCACTGCGTGCGCCTCCACCCCCTCGCCCCGGACCGCCTCTACCAGCAGAACCACTGCGGCATCTACCGGATGGACCGTCCCGAGGGCCGCTGGCACCGGGTGGGCGACAACATGCCCGAGGCCGTCGGCGACATCGGCTTCCCCATCGAGCTCCACCCGCGCGACCCGGACACCGCGTGGGTGTTCCCGATGGACGGCACCGACGTCTGGCCGCGCACCAGCCCGGGGGGCCGGCCCGCGGTGTACCGCACCGGCGACGCCGGGGAGTCCTGGAGCCGACTCGACCTCGGCCTGCCCGCCCGCGGCTGGTTCACGGTGAAGCGCCAGGCCATGGGGGTGGACGCCATGGACCCGGTGGGCGTGTACTTCGGGACCACCAGCGGCGAGCTCTGGGCCAGCGGCGACGACGGCACCACCTGGGCGCCCGTCCTCGCCCACCTGCCCGAGGTGTACTCGCTCGAGGTGGCCGACCCGCTCGAGCGATGAGGGTGCGCATCCCCACTCCGTTGCGGTCCTACACCGCACAGGCCGCGAACGTGGAGGCCGAGGGCGCCACGGTCGCCGAGGTGCTGGCCGACCTCGACCGCCAGTTCCCCGGCCTGCGCTTCCGCGTGGTCGACGAGCAGGGCCGCCTCCGCCAGCACATGAAGGTGTTCGTCAACGAGGACGTCGTCCGGGACCTGACCACACCGCTCGACCCCGCCGACGAGGTGACGCTGATGCAAGCGCTCTCCGGCGGCTGACCACACGGGCGGCGCCGTCGTCAGCCCTCGAGCCCGATCCCCTCGGCGGCGCCGGAGGCGGCCGGGAACTCGCCCGACCACTCGTCGCCGGGCGCCCACGGGTCGCTCCCGACGGTCCAGTCGGGTCGCTTGCGCTCCTGGGCGCCGTCGAGCACGGCGCGGCCCTCATCGTCGAACCCCGCGAGCGGCGCGACCGGGTACGGCTCGCCGCCGGGAGCGTCGCCGTGGACGTGCGCGTCGAGGGCGCCGGGGAAGTGGCGGAGCACGCTCTCGACCACCACCTGGTGCTGGCTGGCAAGCGAGCAGCGCGCCTCGAGACCGACGGTGGCGGTGCGGTCGGCCAGGGCGACGAGGTCCAACTCGGTGGCGGCGGAGGTGCGGACCCGCAGCAGGGTGTCGGCGATGGCCAGCCCGTCCTCCTTGCACGGGGTGCACTGCCCGCACGACTCCACCGCGAGGAAGCGCGACACGCCCTCGGCCACGGCGGCGAGGTCGTCGCGCTCGTCGAACACCACGAAGCCGGCCGATCCGAGACCGGCGCCGGCGCCGGCCAGACCCTCGAACGACACGGGCGTGTCGAGGCGGTCCGCCGGGAGCAGCGGGTTGGCCACGCCGGAGAGCACGGCCACGGCCCGGTCGGCGGTGCCGTCGCCGCCGATGGTGTCGAGTACGACCCGCAGCGGCGTTCCCATGGGGAACGCGCCGACGCCGTGTCGGTCCGCGGCGCCGGTGACCGTGCACACGACGGTGCCCGGCGACTCGGGCGTGCCGACGTCGCGGTACCAGTCGGGCCCCTCGAGCACGATCCCGGCGACGTTGGCGAAGGTCTCGACGTTGTTCACCAGGGTCGGCGCGGCGGCGGTGCGCTCGCCTGTCCCCGCCATGGGGACCCGGCCCGAGGAGTGGGCGTCCATCGGGGTGTCGAGCCCGTGTCGGTACGGCGGAGCGACCCGAGGGAACGGGCCCCGTCCGCCGAGCACCTCGAGCAGCCCCGTCTCCTCGCCGAACAGGTAGGCGGCGGGGCCCTCGACCACCTCGAGGGCGACCCCGTCGGCCCATCCGGCGGCGCGGACCTCGGCGATGGCCGACCGCACGCGTGCCAACTCCTCCGAGAACGAGGCCTTGGCCGCCACGACAACGGTGTCGGCGCCGACCACGCCGGCGGCGACGAGGGCACCCTCGAGCACGGCGAAGGGGTTGGCGCGAAGGATGGCCCGGTCCTTGAACGTGCCGGGCTCACCTTCGGCCGCATTGACCACGACCGTGGCCGACAGGTCAGCCGACCGGTTGGCGGCGACCGTCGCCCACTTCGTGGCGGTCGGGAAGCCGGCGCCGCCGCGCCCGCGGAGTCCACTTGCCGCGAGTGCCCCCAGCACGGCGTCACCTCCGGCTCGTCGGGCGGCGTCGAGGCCCGCCCCGCCCCCGGCGGCGACGTGGTCGTCAAGGGTGGGCACCGGTCGGGCCGGATCGACTCCCCGCACGAACTCGGGGTCGAGCCCCGGGACCACCACGCCAGGTCGCGTCGCCATCACTGCCTCCTCACGGCCGGCGCCGGGCGCGGGCCGACGATCGTCGGTGACCTGCCCCTACCCCGAGCGGGGCACGACCCGACCTCAGCCGTGCTCGAGGAGGCGGTCGGCGGTGGCCGCGGCGACCGGCGCCGACCAGAGGTAGCCCTGGGCGTGGTCGCAACCGAGGCGCCGCAGTGCGGCGAGCTGACCGGGGGTCTCGACCCCCTCGGCCACGGCGGTCATGCCGAGGGAGTGGGCGAGGTCGATCATCGAGCCCACGATGGCCTCGTCGGCGCCGTTGGACCCGAGTCCGGAGACGAAGGCCCGATCGAGCTTGAGGATCCCGACGGGGAAGCGCCGCAGGTAGAGCAACGAGGAGTAGCCCGTCCCGAAGTCGTCGACCGCGAGCGTGACACCGAGGTCGTGGAGCTCGTGCAGGGACGCGGCCGCCGCCGCCGAGTCCGCCATCAACATGCTCTCGGTGATCTCGAGGCACAGCGCGGACGCGGGCAGGTCGTGACGCCGGAGGATGGCGTCGACGATCTCGGCCACCCCGGGCTCGGTCAGCTGGCGCCCCGACAGGTTCACGGCCATGGTCAGGTGCTCGTGGCGCGGTCGGCGCCGCCAGGCGGCCACCTGGGCACAGGCCTGGTCGAGCACCAGCTCCCCGAGGGGCGAGATGAGCCCGGTCTCCTCGGCGACGCCGATGAACTCGCCGGGCTCGATGACCCCCCGGGCGGGGTGGTGCCACCGCACGAGCGCCTCGAAGCCGACGATGCCGCCGGCGCCGACCGCGGCCAGGTCACGCACGGGCTGGTAGTGGGCCTGGAGGTGCTCGTGGGCCAGCGCCGTGCGCAGCTCGTCCTCCAGGTCGAGGCGCCGGCGGGCCCGCTCGCGGAGCAGCGTCGTGAACACCTCGATGCGGCCGCCGCCGGCGGCCTTCGCCTGGTACATGGCGACGTCGGCGTCGCGGAGGAGGTCCTCGGCCTCGACGGCGGACGACTCGGCGTGGGCGATGCCGATGCTCACGTCCACCCGGTGCACACGGGTGCCGAGGACGAAGGGCTCCTCCAGCACCGAGAAGATTCGCTCGGCGACCTCGACCGCCTCCGCCTGGTGCTCGAGGTCCTGGCACAGGACGACGAACTCGTCGCCCCCGAGTCGGGCCACGGTGTCGTCCGGGCGGACCGAGGTCCGCAAGCGGTCGGCGAGGGCCACGAGGAGGTTGTCGCCGGTGCGGTGGCCGAGGCTGTCGTTGACCACCTTGAAGCGGTCGACGTCGATGAACAGCACCGCGGCGCCCCGTCCCCGGCGCCCGATCGCAGAGATGGCCGTCGCCAGGCGATCGGCGAGCAGCGTCCGGTTGGGAAGGCCGGTGAGCTGGTCGGTGAGGGCCCGTTCGGTGAGCTCGGTCTCGTGGGCGCGGCGCTCGGTGATGTCGCGCACGAAGGCCCGGACCTCGGTCTGTCCGCCTTGGCGCACGGTGACCATGGACACCTCCACCGGGAACAGCCATCCCGAACGGTGGCGAGCGGTCACCTCCATGCGCTCGGGGATGAGCAGCTCGTCGTCGCCGCCCTCCGGGAGCAGGGCGGCCAGGTGCGCGCGGTACAGCGCACGATCGCCCTCGGGGAACAGGTGGTCGACCAGGCTGGTGCCCACCACCTCGGCGGCCGCCCAGCCGAACATCTCCGCCGCCGCCGGGTTCCAGTCGGTGATCAGGCCGCTCGGGTCCGCACCCACGAACGCGTCGCTCGACGCCTCGACGATCCGGCGATAGACCTCGGCGGCCTCCGAGCGCAGCTCCTGGTGGCGGCGCTGCTCGGCGACGTCGGTCGAGATGCCCCGGATGGCCACCGTGCGACCCGACGCATCGCGCACGAACTCGCCCTGCGTGCGCATCCACGCCTCGCCCCCGTGCTTCTCGACCCGGTACTCGACCGCGAACCCGTCGGGCGCGCCCTCATGGCCTTCCTCGGTGGCCGCCGCGAGGAAGAGGTCGAGGTCGTCGGCGTGGACGCGACTGATGAACTCCTCGAGGGTGGCCTCGGGGGGGAGGTCGGGCGAGGTGCCGAACACCGCGCTCAGGTTGTCGGCCACCGTGTACGCACCGGTGTCGAGGTCGATCTCCCACGCCGCCATGCCCCCCGCCTCGAGCGTGCGGGTGAGGCGCTCCTGCTGCTCGGCGATGGTGCGGGCCGCCTCCGCGGTGGCGGTGACGTCCTCGATCTGGCCGATGGCGTGCAGCGGCTCGCCCTCGGCCGTCCGCACGAGGGTCACCGTGAGACGCCCGACCAGGACACTGCCGTCCCGACGGCGGTAGCGCTTCTCGAGCTGGTAGTCGCTGATCTCACCCACGGAGAGGCGCTCGAGGAGCTCGAGGTCGGTGGCGATGTCCTCCGGGTGGGTGATGTCCTCGACGGTGCGACCCTCGAGCTCCTTCGCGTCGTACCCGAGCAGCCGGCACAGCGCGGTGTTGGCCCGCTGGATCCGGCCATCGAGGCCGACGATGGCCCCGCCGAGCGGGCCCTGGTCGAACACCTGGCGGAAGCGCTCTTCCTGCGCGCGGAGGGCGGCGAGGCTCGCCTGGCGTTCGGTGGCGTCGGCCACCATGGCCAACGCGCCGAGGTGGACACCATGGTCGTCGCGCAGCGAGCTGGCCACCAGGTCGACCGGGACCTCGGTCCCGTCCCCTCGGATCAGGGAGGTCTCGAACTGGGCGGAGTCTCCCCGACGGAGCTCGCCGAGCACCCGCCGCACGCCGGCGTGGTTCTCCGGGCGGACGAAGTCGAACACCGTGGAGACGGCCAGCTCGTCGGGCCCGACGCCGAGCAGCACCCCGAGGCGCCGGTTGGCGAACGTCGTGCGCCCGTCGGGATCGAGCATCCAGATCCCCTCGAGGGAGGTGTCGACGATGCCGCGGTACCGGGCCTCCCGCTCGGCGAGCGCCTGGGTGGCCGCGAGCGCCTCGGTACTGTCGTGGGCGATCCCGAGCAGCCCCACCACGACGCCGTCCTCGTCGCACACCGGCGAGTTCATGACGTGGGCGGGGAAGGTCGAGCCGTCCTTGCGGCAGAGGGTGAAGTGACCGGCGTACGGGGTGCCCGACAGGGCCTCCCCCCGCAACCGGGCCGCGTGGTCCCGGATCGGCTCCGGGACGATCAGCTCGGAGACCGGCCGCCCGACCGCCTCCCCCGCGGACCAGCCGTAGAGCGCCTCCGCGGCACCGGTCCACCAGGTGACGCGCCCGTCGAGGTCCGTGGCGATCAGTGCCTGGGGCAGCGCGGCGAGCAGTTGCGCCGGTGTCGGCGCCGTCGTCCTCGTCGTGGGCAGCATGGTGGTGGGCAGCACGGTTCCCGTCCGTCGTCGTCCTCGCCGCCCCCTTTCGACTCTGTCGGCCCCGTTGACCTCCGTCTCAAGCTGCGGCACGCCCTCCCGGCGGCAATTGATCCGTTTGCATCAATCGGGCCCGCCCCGCCCGCGGTCAGGCCAGACGGACGTCCTGTCGAGCCAGTTCGGCCTGCAACGCACCGAGGTCCACGTCGCTCACGTCCACCCCGGAGCGCACGGCCAGCGCCGCGGCCACGCCGGCGCCTTGGCCGGTGACCGCGCAGCAGGCCATGTTGCGGGTGGCGGCATGGCTCAGTGCGTCACCCCCGGTGGCCCGGCCGGCGACGAGCAGACCGCGCACCCCGGTGGGTAGGAGGCAGCGGTACGGCACCTGGAAGTACCGGCCGGTCGTGGGCAGGATGAGCACGCCGTAGCCGTCGATGAACTCGGGGAAGATGCCGATGCTGTCGTCGAAGCGACCCTCGTGGCGCACGTCGTCCTCGGTGAGGTCGTAGCGGGCCTCGATCTTGCGGGTGTCACGGATGCCCACGGTCATGCCGAAGTTGCGGAGGCGGGCGTCCTCGCATCCGGGCGTGTAGCGGCGTAGCGCCTCGATGGCGAGCAGCGCCTGGCGCCGGCCCTCCATCTCGGTGCGGGTGAGGTCGTCGGGGTCGGTGCCGTCGCAGGCGTCGAGGTGCAACACGTTGAGGTAGGTGAGCTCGCCCGAGTCGTGCATCGCCCCCCAGGTGCCGGCGATGGTGGTCAGGTCGGCGGGCAGCAGGCCATCGGCGATGGCCCGGTCGAACGGCTTCTTGAGGAAGGGCGAGAAGAGGCCGTCCTCCTTGCCGCTCGTCTCGATGGACCAGGCGTCGGGCCCGCTCCAGTCGGCGTAGGTCTGGGGGTCGGCGGCCACCCCCTCGAGGAAGCGGCGCTTGTCCACCCCGGCGAGGTGGAACATGACCGAGGCCGCCATCATCTCCTCGCGGGGCGTGCGCCGCGTGGGGGCGCCGGCCCGGTGGGCGACGTCGGCGTCGCCGGTGGCGTCGATGACCACCCGCGCGGCGATCGCCTCGCGCCCGGCCTTGGACTCGACGATGATCCCCGCGACGACGTCGCCGTCCAGGATCGGCGCGGCGAAGGCCCGGTGGAGCATCGGGCGAACGCCAGCCTCCTCGACGAGGCGGTCGGCCACCACCTTGAAGCCCTCGGAGTCGAGCTCGTAGGACTGCGACTGGCTCTCGGGCACAGCGGCGCCCATGGCCGCGGCGCGCGCCTCGAACTCGGCGGCCAGCCCGCCGGCCTCCACCGTGCGCTCGTGGCGGTACCAGGCGAACCCCTCGACCCCGACGGCGGTGATGTTGCCCCCGAAGCAGCCGAAGCGCTCGACCAGGGCGACGTCGGCGCCGGCACGGGCGGCGGCCAGCGCGGCGGACAGCCCGCCCGGCCCGGACCCCACCACGACGACGTCGGCCTCGGCGACGACCGGCACCTCCCGCGCCGGCTCGGTGATCGTGCGGATCGCGCGGGTGCCCACCCCCGGATGGTAGGTGCCGTACGCAGCGCCCCGGCTGGCGCAACGCCTCGTTCCGGGTACTCCCCCGTGCGGTCCAGAACAGAGGGGAGTACCCGGAAGGCGCCGACCCCGGCGCGCGTCAGGCCGCGGCAGACACCTCAGCGGGCGCCGCCCGCCACATCACGACTGACACGCCGACGAACCACACGACGAAGGGCAGCCAGGAGGCGTAGAGGGTGGCCTCCACCCACGCCGCGTCCGTGGCGAAGCCGGCGGTGGAGAGCAGGGAGATCGCGGCCATCACGGCGCCGACCACCACGAGCCAGGTCGGGAGGGACCGTCGCTCGCGGGCACCGGCGCTCACCCCGAGGGCCAGCAGTGCGATGCCGAGCTGGCTGGCGAAGTTCGCCATGTCCGTCAGCGTGCCGGCGAAGAGGACGGTCCCCGGGTCGAGGTCCTCGAGCTGGAGCGCCGTCGCGCTCACGATCGCGCCGATCAGCAGCCAGGAGACGGCGACCACCGCCATGCCCACCGTCGCGACCGGGGCCCACGGCGCGGAGTCCCCGCCCGTCCACACGTGGGCGCGGACCGCGCCGAACCACACGGTGGCGGCGGCGATGGCCAAGGCGAAGAGCAGGCTCATGGCCTGGAGCCCCCCCGTGTTGTCGGCGAAGTGCTCGACGACCTCCGCCGGCGTCGCGTCGAGACCGGGGGGCGGCGGCGCCAGTCCCAGCGTGGCGAAGCTGAGGACGATGAAGAGGATGCCGGCAGCGGCACCGATGCGTTGGCTCATGGGTTCCCTCCTGGGATCGGGCCCGGTTGTCGGGCGACGACGCTCAGGGGACCACCGGCGACGGGCCCGTTGGTATCCACGGGCGATACCAACGGCGATACAGGGCTACGGTCTGCGCGGATACCGCGGGAGGTCCGGGTGGAGACGGCGAGCTTCGGAGCGTGGGTGCGGCGCCGGCGCGTCACCCTCGACCTCACGCAGGCCGAACTGGCCCGACGCGTCGCGTGTGCACCCATCACCGTGCGCAAGATCGAGGGGGACGAGCGCCGGCCGTCCAAGGTGATGGCCGAGCGCCTCGCCGAGGCCCTCGAGCTCGACGGCGAGTCGGCCGACCGATTCGTCGCCGCCGCCCGTGCCGTCGTGTCACCGGCCCGCCTGACGACGCCGGCCGCCGGCGACGTGTTCGGCCCCGGAGGCGACCTCCCGGCCCCTCCGCATCGCATCGTCGGACGTGAGGCCGAGATCGCCGACGCGCTCGACCGCCTGGCCGTCGCCGGTGGCCCGGCGCGCCTGCTCACGGTCGTCGGGCCACCGGGGGTGGGCAAGACGCGGTTCGCGGTCGAGGTCGCCGAGCGGGCCCTCCGCAAGTTCGACGTGCCTCCGGTGTTCGTGGACCTCAGCGTCATCCGCGGTCCCGACGAGTTCTCCGCTCGCCTGGCGGCCACGGTGGCGACGCCCTCGGCGGCGACGGTCGACGTGTCGACCCTGGCCACCCACGCCCTGCGGCGGACGCCGACGCTGTTGGTCCTCGACAACTTCGAGCACGTGCTCGATGCCGCGGACCACGTCGCCGTGCTGCTCGAAGGATGCCCGGACCTGACCTGCCTCGTGACCAGCCGCACACCGCTCGACCTGTACGGCGAGCACTGCCTCCCCCTCGACCCGCTGGCCGTCGACCCGCTCCCTGCCACCGCCGCGCCCGGCAACGAAGCCCCGATCGAGCCCGAGGCCGCGCCGCCCGCGCTCGCCCTCCTCGGCGAGCGGGCCTCGGCGGTCGACCCGCGCCTGGCCGGCGTCGCCGACGATCCGGCCGCGGTCGAGCTCTGTCGCCTGCTCGACGGCCTGCCGCTCGCCATCGAGCTGGCCGCCCGACGCCTGCGCGACCACACACCGACCGAGCTCGTCGAGCGGCTGCACGGAGGCGGCGGCGTGCTCCTCGGCGCCGGCCGGGGCCGAGACGTCCGCCTGGGGTCAGCGGCCGGCTCGATCGGCTGGAGCTACGACCTCCTCGACCCTCCGTGCCGGCACCTGCTCCGGGTGGCCGGGACGCTCTCCGCGAGCTTCGACGCCGCCCTCCTCGCCTCGCTGGCCGGAGAGGAGCGCCGATCCGAGGATGCCCTCCAGGAATTGGTGCGCCAGGGCCTCGTGCGCGCCACGCTGCCCGCGGCCGGCCGTACCCGCCGCTACGACCTCCTGATGGTCGTGCGCCAGTTCGCTCGTGACCGGCAGGTCGACGAAGGCGAGGACGCCGAGCTCAGCGCGCGTCACGCCAGGGTCGTCGCCGATCGAGCGACGGCCGAGTCCCCTGGCATCGATGCCTGGCCGGAACGTCGTGACATCGACGCGCTCGCGCTCATCGAGCCCGACGCCCTCACCGCACTGGCCTGGTGCTTCGGGCCTGGTGGGGACCCCCGTACCGGCCGGCGGCTCCTCCTGGCCATGGGCCCCCTCTGGTACTTCCGTGGGCAGGTGACCGATCTGCTGCGCTGGAGCACGCTGGCCCACCAGAGCCTCCACCCAGACGACCCTCCGGCCGACCACTACCGCGCCGCCTACTACGCGGCGGTCGCCCGCTGGGAGGCGGCGGACCTCGATGGCGCCGTCGCCTTCATCCGACAGGCCGTGGCGGGAGCCGCCGAGGCAGGCGACGCCACCTGGCTCGCCGAGGCGCTCGGCATCGAGCAGCTCCTCGCGCTCAGCGCCGGTGACATCGCAGCAGCGGCCGAGTTGACCGAGCGCTGCACGACGACAGCGGACGCAGCGGGAAGGGAGTGGATCATCCTCACCGGGCTGCGGGCGGCCACCCTCGCGCGCCTGACCGGCGACCTCGACACGGCGGAGGAGCACCTCGCCCGGGCCGAGGCCCTCATCGGGAGATCGGGTACCTGGACGCGGGCCATGGTCGCGTCAGGACGCGCCGACCTGGCCCTCGATCGGGGCCGTCCGAACGACGCCGTGGCGCTGTCCCTCGAAGCCCTGGAGGCCTTCCTCGAGGTGGACTCGGTCGTCCACGCCGCCGCCCGGACCGCACGGATCGCGGACGCGCTCGCCTTGAGCGGCGAGGACGAGCAGGCGGTGGTCCTCAGCGGCCTGGTGGACGAATGGTGTGACGCACTGGGCGCACCCCTGCACCCGATGGCGGCGTTCCCGCACGCGGTCCAGCGCGCCGCACTGGAAACTCGGGTCGGCGACCGGTTCGCTGTCCTGCTCGCTCGTGGGCGGTCGCTGCCCGTCGAGCTCGCGACGGTCCGACAGCTGGCCGGCGCGCCGCCTGCCTCGGTGGGTTGAGCCCGGGTCCGCAGGCGCCGCTCCTGCGGACCTGGGTGGCCATCCGAGTCGTGCACGAGCGGTGTACACGTGTGTCCACTCGCATACCCGAGGTATACGACGTTCACCAACCGGCTCTAGGCTCCACCGCCGTGACTCACCGCCGTTCGCTGTTCGTCGTCCTGTTCGCCGCCCTCGCCCTCCTGGGCGCCGCGTGCTCGTCACGCGGCGAGGACGCGTCCGGAGGGACCGACACGAGCAGCGACGCCACGGCGACGGCCGCCGCCGGCGGCGGTGAGGCGGAAGGCGTGACCTTCGGCAACATGGCGTCCCCCTGCGGGCCGGCGTCCGCCGACGCGGCGTCGGACGGCACCGCCACCACGGCGGCCGACCCCTCCGACGCCCCCGAGGGCGACGCCCAGGGCATCACCGACGACGCCATCGCCGTGGGCACCGTCGCCGACCCCGGCTTCTCGGGCTCGCCGGGCCTGAACCAGGAGATCTTCGATGCCGGCCAGGCGTTCGTGGCCTGGTGCAACGACCAGGGCGGCATCAACGGGCGCGAGCTCCAGCTCACCGAGTACGACGCCGCGATCCAGAACTACCAGACGAAGATGACCGAGGCCTGCGACCAGGAGTTCGCCATGGTCGGCGGCGGCGCGGTGCAGGACAACCTGTGGGCCACCACCGGCGCGGCCTGCGGCCTCATCGACGTGGCCGGCTTCGCGGTCACGCCGGAGAAGTCCGGGACGGTCGGGCCCGACGTGGTCGAGGAGTCACGGGTCGTGCAGGCGGTGCCCAACACCTCCGACACCTATGAGGTCGGCGGCCTGCAGACCCTCGCCGAGGAGCACCCCGAGGCCTTCCAGCACGTCGGGATCCTCTACGGCGACTTCGAGACGCTGCGCCTCCAGGCCGACAAGGGCCGCCAGGCCATCGAGGCCGAGGGCGGCACCGTGGTGACCGAGCTCACCTACAACCTGTTGGGAGAGGCCAACTGGGGACCCATCGCCAGCGCGCTCGAGGACGACGGCGTGCAGTGGGTCTACTTCGTGGGCGAGCCGCAGAACCTGGCCCTCCTGCAACAGGCCATGGTCGAGATCGGCTACCAGCCCGAGGTCACCTTCCAGGAGGCCAACCACTACGACGCCGAGTACCTCGCCGCCGCCGGCGAGGCGGCCGAAGGCACCTTCGTGCGTGCCGTCTACGTGCCCTTCGAGGAGGCCGGCGAGAACGCCGCCACCCAGCAGTACCTCGACATGATCGAGGCCGTCGACGGCAAGGTGGCCCTCCTGGGCGCCCAGAGCGTGTCGGCATGGCTGCTCTTCGCCGACGCCGCCCGCCAGTGCGACGACGCCGGCACCCTCACCCGCACCTGCGTGCTCGCCACGGCCGGCTCGGTCACCGAGTGGACCGGCGGCGGCCTCCACGCCCCGACCGACCCGTCGACCAACACCCCCACCCACTGCTCGATGATCCTCCAGGTCCAGGACGGCGCCTTCGTGCGCTATGCCCCGGACGAGGGCTTCGACTGCGACGAGGACAACCTGATCGACATCGAGGTCGGCTCGACCAGCGGCTGACCAGCGGGGCGCCGCCCCGGCGGCGAGAGTCCTCGTTCTGGTATCGAGTTGGCTACACAGGCGTAGCCAGGTAGGTACCGCAACGGCGGCAGGGGTGTCCGGCGCCGTGGGGTCGCCGCTCGATGACGACGGCGCCGGCGGGAGCGGCGAGACTGGCGGTCATGCCGATCGCCATCACCGCCGACCACCGCGCCCTCGCCGACACCGCCGCCGACTTCCTGGCCAAGCACGGCTCGCTGGCCGCCGGCCGAGCCCTGCTCGAAGGGGCCGACGAGACCCGCCCCTCGTTCTGGGACGATCTCTGCCAGTTGGGCTGGCCCGGCCTGCACGTCCCCGAGGAGCACGGCGGCTCGGGCTTCGGCCTTCCCGAGCTGCTGGTGGTCGTCGAGGAGCTCGGCGCCGCCCTCGCCCCCGGGCCCTTCGTGCCCACGGTCGTGGCCAGCGCGGTGCTCGCGGGCGCCCTGCCCGACGAGAGCGCGGCGCGCCTGCTGCCCGGCCTCGCCGAGGGCACCCGCACCGGGGCCTTCGCCCTCGGCGGCGACGTGACCGTGGACGGCGGTACCGCGTCCGGGTCAGCCGGCGTCGTGCTGGGCGGCGGCCTCGCCGACGTCCTGCTGGTCGCGGTGGGCGACGACGTGGCCGTGGTCGAGCTGACCGGCGGCGACGGCGCCCGGGTCGCCGGGGTGTCCGTCGAGGACCCCGCCAACCTCGACCCCACCCGCCACAGCGTGCGCATCAGCCTCGACGGCGTGCCCGCCACCGTGCTGGCCGGCGCCGCCGCGCTGCTCGTGGACCTGGCCCGGGTGGTCCTCGCCGCCGAAGCCACCGGCATCGCCCGGGCCTGCACCCTCATGGCCGCCGAGTACGCCAAGGAGCGCCAGCAGTTCGGCCGCCCCATCGCCATGTTCCAGGGCGTGAAGCACCACTGCGCCAACATGGCCGTCGCCACCGAGCTCTCGACGGCCGCCGTGTGGGACGCCTCCCGCCTCTGCGGCCCCGGGGCCGACCCGCAGGCCCGCGCCTACGCCGCCGCCATCGCCGCCACCCTCGCCATCCCGGCCGCCGACCTGTGCGCCAACCTCAACATCCAGGTGCACGGCGGCATCGGCTTCACCTGGGAGCACGACGCCCACCTCTACCTGCGCCGCGCCACCGCCATGGCCGCCATCCTCCCCGGCGAGGCGGCCGCCACGGCCACCACCGACCTCGCCCGCGACGGCGCCACCCTCACCCGCTCGGTGGACCTGCCCCCCGAGGCCGAGGCCTTCCGTGACGAGGTGCGCGCCTTCGCCGAGGGCATCAAGGGCCTCGACGCCGACGCCCAACGCGACGCCCTCATCGAGACGGGCTACGTGATGCCCCACTGGCCCGCGCCGTTCGGCCGCGACGCCGGTGCCGTCGAGCAGCTCGTCATCGAGCAGGAGCTGGGGGCGGCGGGCATCACCCGCCCGGCCTACGGCATCACCGGCTGGGTGATCCTCACCATCATCCAGCACGCCACCGACGACCAGATCCAGCGGTGGGTCCCCCAGACACTGCGCCAGGAGGTCATTTGGTGCCAGCTCTTCAGCGAGCCCGACGCCGGCTCGGACGCCGCCGGCGTGAAGACCAAGGCCACCCGGGTCGACGGCGGCTGGCTGGTCAACGGCCAGAAGGTCTGGACCAGCGGCGCCCACCTGTCCCGCTACGGCTTCGCCACCGTGCGCACCAACCCCGACGTGCCCAAGCACGAGGGCATCACCATCATGGTGATCGACATGGAGGACGACGGCGTCACCGTCCGCCCCCTGAAGATGCCCACGGGGAACTCCGAGTTCAACGAGGTCTTCTTCGACGACGTGTTCGTCCCCGACGACGACGTGGTCGGCCCCATCGACGGCGGCTGGACCGTGGCCCGCGCCACCCTCGGCAACGAGAGCGTGAGCATCGGCGGCGGCCAGGGCGGGATGATGATGCCCGGCACCGGCTTCCTCCCCGGCTACGACGCCCACCCCGAGCGCCTCGCCGGCGGCTCGGTGCGCATCGGCCGCTACCTCGCGCAGTACGAGGCCATCGCCGCGCTCAACCTGCGCAGCGCCCACCGCGCCGTCGAGGGCGGCGGCGAGCCCGGGCCCGAGGGCGCCATCACCAAGCTGGTGCTGTCGGAGATCGGCCACGAGGCGGCGGCCATGCTCAGCGAGCTGGCCGGCCCCGAGGCCGCCTTCCTCGAGGGTGAGGGCGCCATGTCCGGGATGCTCGTGCTGTTGCACCGGGCCATGTCCATCGCCGGCGGCACGTCCGAGATCAAGCGCAACCAGATCGGTGAACGCATCCTCGGCCTGCCCCGCGACCCGCTCATCAAGTAGCCGCTCCGGCTGGCGCCGGCCGGGGTCCCACCCCTCCACCTTGGCAGGACGAGACCCGCTGCGTCAGAGGGCCCGCATGCGGTTGTTGCGGGCGTTGTGCTCGACCTCGGCGAGGCCGAGCACCTCGAGCACGGGTGGCACGTAGTTGCCGAAGCGGCCGCGCAGTCCCTTCTTCAGGCCGTACCAGCCGCCGACCGGGTTGTCGTCCGACCGGCCCCACGCCTCGACCGTGCCCTCGGCCGCGGGCTTCTGCTCGTCGGCGTTGCCGAGCGGCACCCAGTCCCCCGCTTTGGTGAGCATGGCGTGCAGGTCCTCGATGCACGAGAGGTGGTAGCGAAGCTGAGTGGAGCCCACCTGCACGACCAGCGCCGGCGGATCGGCCTCGGGGTCGCGGTAGGCCTCGAACTCGGACTTGCCCGGGGGCGTCAGCAGGATCCAGGGATCCTCAGGGGTGCCGCTGCCCTCGACCTCGGTGTCCGCCATGGGTGCTCCTGTCGATCGGTGGCGCCGCCGTCGGCACCCGTGAACCGAAACCTACCGAGGTGAAACTGACATCTCTTGTCATGATTTCCGGGGTTTGTCAGACTCCCCCCTCGTGCGGGCCGGACGTCTGGTGACCCTGATGCTGCTGCTCCAGGAGCGCGGCCGCATGACCGCCCGCGACCTGGCCCGCGAGCTGGAGGTGAGCGAGCGCACCGTGCTCCGCGACCTCGACGAGCTCTCCGGCGCCGGCGTCCCGGTGTACGCCACCCGCGGCCGTGCCGGCGGCTTCCAGCTGCTGGACGGCTACCGCCCCGAGCTCCCCGCGGCGCCGGCGCGGCCGTCCGCACCGGGCGCTCGGCCGCCGTCGGAACGGGCGCGACGGGCGGCGGTGCGAATCTCGCCCGAGGGCCGGCGCCTGGCCGCCCTGCTCGGCCGGCCCCGGCCGCTGCGGGTCCGCCGGGCGGTGCCGGCCGACGACGAGGGATGGCTCGAGGCGACCTTCCGCATCGACACCGTCGAGGCCGCGGTCATCGACGTGCTGGCCCTGAGCCCGCACGTCGAGGTGCTGGCCCCGCCGGCGCTGCGGCGCGAGGTGGCGTCACGGCTCGAGGAGGCGGCGAGCCGCTACCGGTGAACGGACCGGTCACAGCGGACCACCCGCTGACCCACGTCAGGCCGACTCACGTCGAGAGGACGACCTCCGACGGAGGATCGGCGTCGCGAAGACGGGTGGCCATTGCGTGATACCCGCCGTCGACGTGGAGGACCTCGGCGGTGATTGCCCGGGCGAGGTCGGAGAACAAGAAGCAGGCGGTGTCGGCCACGGGCGCCGGGTCGGAGGCGTCCCACGGGAGCGCGCTGGTGGTGTCCCAGGCCTCGAGGAGGCGTTCGAAGCCGGGGATGGCGCTGCCCGCCCGGGTGCGCAGGGGGCCGGCGGCGACCAGGTTCACCCGGATGCCGGCCGGGCCGAGGTCCCGGGCCAGATAGCGGGCGGTCGAACGCAGGGCCGCCTTGCACACGCCCATCCAGTTGTAGAGGGGCCACGCCCGGTCGTCGGCGTCGAAGTCCAGGGCCACCAGCGACGCCCCCGAGGGCGGCGCTTGGACGGCCAGCACGCGAGCGAGCTCGGCGAGGGTCCACGCGCTGGTGCGGAAGGCGAGCTCGACGTCGGCGGGGTCGGCCTCGGTGAACGGTCCGTGCAGTGCGGTGCGAGGGGCGAAGGCGACGGCGTGCAGCGCCCCGTCGAGGCCGCCGAGTTGCTCGGCTGCCTGGGTCGCTACCGCGTCGGCCTCGCCCCGGTCTGTGAGGTCGAGGGACAGCACCGGGACGGTCGGGTCGAGGTCGGCGGCCACGGCGCGGGCCGCCTCGATATCGCGGGGGAAGGCGGTCAGCACGATGCGGGCGCCCTGCTCGAGGCACGCGCGTGCCGTGGCTGTGGCGATGCTGTCCGGGGTCGCCACCCCGGTGACGAGCAGGCGCTTGCCGTCGAGGAGCGAGGAGGAGCCGCTCACGGGCGCTCGACCACCGCAGCGGCCTCCTGGGCCCGCCCTGCGCCGGTGCCCCCGGTGAAGGGACGGTCCAGGAGCGCGGTCAGGTGGTCCATCGCGGCATCGACCCCACGAGCGACGGGAGGCCGTGGGCCGGCGGTCACGCCGGCGACCGCCAGGCCCGAGGACGCGGTGAGGGCGAGGTCGACCGCGAGCGCGCCCACCGCTCCCAGTCCGTCGGCCACCGACACGGCCAGGGCCCGCGCCTCCGCAAGGGTCGTGGTGCGCAGCACCGGGCCGTCGCCGGCCGGTGCGGTGACCCTGGCTCGCCACCAACCGGCGGGCCGGCGGGCCACCAGCACCGAGAGGCGGGCCCGTCCGGCCCCGGCCCCGTCACCGGTCCCGGCCGTCACCGGGAACCCGGCGAGCCCGAGCGCGCTCCGAGCGAAGGCGCGGTCCTGGCTGAGGCGAACGGCCACGGGGTCGGGCCACACGCGGTGGCCGGCGTCACGGAGGGCGTCGAGGTGGCCCGGCGGTAGGCGGTCGGGCCCGACGAGGGCCGGATCGACGCTCACCGCATCGCACCCGGACGCGAAGCCCAGGAGGGCGGCCAGGTCGCCGCCGTCGTCCCTGGACGGGTCGAACACCGTCAGGCCGAGGCCGAGTCGATCAGCGGCGTGACGGGCGGGGCCCAGGGCCGACGCGTCAGCGACCAGGCCGACCGTGGTGGTCGAGGGCCCGGTGGAGGTGAGGGCGGGCCACGGGAGCGGGGCCACGGTGTTCGAGGTGGTCATGTGAAGCACTCCGTTCGGCTCACGTGGGCGGCGTGCCAGACCCCCGCGTCCGCCCATTGCGTCCACGGCTGGTCGGGGTCGGACCGGGCGACGAGGTGCACCCACCGGCCCCCGAAGAGGTGCTGGAGGATCGGGTTGCGGGCGATGACCGCGTCGATGCGCTCGAGGGGCGCCTCGACCACGGTGAGCAGGCGCAACGGCTCGTGGTACGGGCCGTCGGGGCCGGCCACGGACTGCCAGGGCAGGCCGACCTGCAGGTCGCCGTCGGCGCCGGAGAGGACGCCGACGCCCGCCACGGGGTTGTGGAGGGCCTTGTCACCCGCCCCGAAGACCTCGGGGTCGACGGTGGAGAAGTAGTACTGGGCGTTGATCCAGTGGGCCACCACCATCGGCGCGGTGAGGATGGTCTCGAGGGCCACGCCGGCGGTGTCGGCGGCGGCGTCGTAGGAGTGGAGGAAGGTGCGGCCGGCGAGGTCCACGCCCCGTGTCAGATCCCGGGGACCGACCACGAAGGCGGCGTTGCGGGCCAACCCCCACTCGGGCCGGGTCTGCGCCCAGTCGCCGGCGCGGCGACGGGCCCGCCGTGCCGCCCGCTTGGCCGTGGCCGTCCCGGCCTTGCGGTCCCGCCCGAGCCCGCCGGGGAGTCGGGTCATCCGCTCGGCCGCCGCCCGCTCGCCGGCGATGGCCAGGTCGGCGGCGAGGCGGTCCACCGCGTCTCGGTGGGAGGCCGGGGCGCGGTGGGCGTCCAGCAGCGCCACCTCGTCGGTCGTGGTGTCGTGCTCGGCGGCGCCGAACCACGTGCCCTCGCCGATGGTGACGCCCCGCGCCCGCAGTTCGGCGCGGACCTCTTCGTCGTTCAAGATGGCGGCCAGGGTGCGGGCGTTCGGTCCCCCGTGGTTGCCGCCGCAGGCCCCGCAGTCGAGCGAGGCGGCGTGGGCGTTGGCCGCCGTCGTGGCCCCGTGCCCACAGAGCAGGACGACGGGGGCGAAGCCTTCCGTGAGGCCCATGGTGCGCAGCGCGGTCTCGGCCACGGTCGCCCGCTCGTCCAGGCCGAGCACCTCAGCGGGATCCACCACGGTCACCGCAGCGGCGTCGCGTCCCCGACGAGGCGAGGGCGCCACCGTCCGGGCCAGCGCCGCCGGGCCGAACACCCACCCCGCGGTCTCGGCCAGTGCGTACATGGCCACCGCGTCGTGGCCGAGGTCCTCCACCGCAGCCACGCCGGCGGCGCGCCGGGCCCGGGACCGCACCACGCCCGCGGCGCTCTCGGGGTGGTCGGGATCGGGTCGCTCCCTGACCTCGACCTCGGGGTCGAGCAGCACCGGCGCCGATGGGTACGACTCCGCCGAGCCCAGCGGGCGGATGCGCACCGGGGTGGCGAAGAAGCCGGCGAAGCCGAGGGTGTCGTAGGGGCCGACCGCCTCGAGATGGCGGCGCAGCAGCTCGCTGCGCACGTCGATGCAGCACACCACCTGGGCCGCCGGCGTGACGGGTCCGTGTCGCCCGGGACCGGCGAGGGCCGCGAGGAGGTGGTCCCGGTAGGCGCCCTCGGCGGCAGCGAGCCCTTCTCGCGCCGCCGCGCACGCCGGCTCGTCGACGTCATCGGTGGTGGCGGGCTCGATGCCCGCCGCCCCGGTGGAGGCGTCGACGCCGGCCGCTCCGGCGACCATCGCATCGGTGCTGAGGGCGATGGCGAGCAGCTCGACGAGGTGGAGGCGGGGGGTGGGGTCCTGCGGACCGGACCACTCGTCGCACCACCGGGCGTAGCCCGCCCACCCGGGCAGGCGGGCCAGCTGCGCCCTGAGCTCGTGGGTCCGCCCCTCGGGCTCGATGCCCAGTCGATCGAGGGCGGTGAGCACGGCGTCGTCGGCCCGGTCGGGCAGGGCGGCCACGGAGGCCGCCAGGTCGCCGCCGACGAGCCGCCGGAGCGACCGGTCGTGGCGGGCCACCTGGCGCCACGCCTCGTAGCGGCTCGCCGCCCCGGCCATCGTGCCGTGGGGATCGACCAGCAGGGCGCACCAACGGGCCACGAGCCCGGCCACGGCCTCGGCGACATCAGGGGCAGCGGTCGCCAGCACCGTGCCCACGCGTTGCGAGGGCGCCGGGACGCCGGGGTAGCCCCGGGCGCCGAGCCACCGACGAGCGTCCGAGACGGCGCCGTCGAAGCCCTCCTCGAGCAGGCCGAGGAGCGGGTTGACCGCCACGAAGCGCTCGAGGGGCCAGACCGGCGCCACGATCCGGGACGACTCGGCGATCTCAACCCGTAGCCGGGCCCGCGCCTCGACCGTCGTGTCCAGCTGACTGGTCGCGTCGTCGGTCGTCACGGCGATCCCCGTCACCGTCTCCTCGACGCTCACCGTGCCCCCTCGAGGGCCGGTGCCGACGCCGGTTCGCCGGCGGCAGGACGGGGCCGGGCTCGCTGCGCCGGTCGGGGGCCGACGGACGTCGACGCCGACACGAGCGAGGTCGCGACCTGGGTCGGAGCGGTCGCTGCCACCGGCGTGACGCCGGCCAGCCAGGCCGCCCCTGCGGGGGTGCGCCGCAGCAGGGCGGTCCCGGCGGCGAGGCCGCCGAGGGCCAGCAGGGCGAGCCGGGGATCGACGAAGGCGTCGGCGTGGAACAGGGCCGGGCCCACCAGGCGCTCGGCGGCGAGGGCCACACCGACGGCCATGGCGATCGCGCCGACCGCGACCAGCAGCAGGGACGGGGAGACGGCCCACCCCCGACCGGCGAGGGCGCCGGTGGCCTGTGCTGCCAGTGCGACCAGGGCGGCGCCGACGAACCAGCGCTCGGGGGCGGGCGCGCCCGCCCATCCGCTGACCGCCGCCCACGCCACCGCCACCGCGCCGCCGATGGCCACAGCCGCCCCGAGGTGGAGGGAGGTCGGAGCGGGCAGCCACCGGCGGCGGGAGACCTCGTGGCGGATGGTGTCGCCGGCGCCGAGGAACCGGGCCGACTTGTAGAGCGAGTGGCCGGCCAGGTGGGTGAGGGCCACCACCGGGGCCCCGACCGCGCAGGCCAGCAACATGAAGGCCATCTGCGCCGAGGTGGCCTCGGCCAGCTGCCCCTTGACGTCGGCGTGGGAGCGCACCGCCGGGAGGACCACCGCGATGGTGGCCAGGGTGCAGGCCGCCAGGGCCACCATGGTCGCCGGCGCCTCCGCGGCGATCGGGCTCGTGCGGATGAGGACGATGGCCCCGGCGTTCACCGCGCCGGCGTGGAGCAGGGCGGACACCGGCGTGGGTGCGGCGACCGTGCCCGGCAGCCACCGGGGCAAGGGGAGCTGGCCGCCCCGGGCCAGTGCCGCCACCACGAGGAGCCCGACCACCGCCGCCGCGGCGGTCACGGTGACCGGGCCGAGGCCCAGCAGGGTCCACCCCTGGAGCTCGGCCGCCGCGGCGCCCAGGTCCGACAGATCGGGGTTGCCGACGAGGGCGACGGTCGTGGCCAGCGCACCGATGAGGGCGAGGTCGCCGACGGCGAAGGCCCGGGCCGCCCGGCCCGCCGCCGCCCGCGCCACGGAGGTCCCCCGGTAGGCGCACAGGGCGACGGTCGCCACCGAGGCCAGGAGCCAACCGGCGACCAGCACGGCCAGCGTGGCCGCCGTGACGACCACGAGGGTCCCCCCGACGAGGGCGCCGGCGGCGGCCGCGAAGCGTGGGGCGCGCTCGTCCCCCTCGAGGTTGCGGCGGGCGTAGAGCAGGACGGTGGTGGACACCAGGGCCACCACCGGGACCACCAGCGCTGCCAGCGCGTCGTAGCGGACGACGGTGGTGCCGCCCCAGGTCAGCGTCGGTTCGCCGCCGGCCACGACGACCGCCGTCGCCCCGGCCGCTGCCACGGCGCTCATGGCGGCGGCGGCCGCCGCCGCGGTGAGGCTCGCCCCGGCCCGGCGATGGCGACCGACCGGAAGGGCGGCGAGCGAGGGCACGACGACCGCAGCGGCGAGGGGGGCGCCGAGGAGGACGAGCAGGATGGAGGCGGTGGGCATGCCGCCATTAAAGACGTTCTAGGATTCGTGTGTCAAGAATCGTGATTCAGGCTTCGTTGATAGCGCACCTACGCGGCCGGCGCGGCCTCGGGGATCTCCGTGGGGGTCGCGTCGCTCCCGTCTTTCTGGGCGGTCTCGAACTCGCGCTTGGCGCTGCCCAGGCTGCGAGCGAGTTGGGGCACCTTCGAGCTGCCGAAGAGCAGCAGCACGACGGCGAGCAGGATGACGATCTCGGGGCCTCCGAGGTTCATGGCGTTCTCCCTTGGGGATGCGATCGGGTCGATCGGGGGTGGCTGGGTACCGACCCATCGTCGATCCGCCGGCCGGGAGCCGCCTGATGAGGCCCTGGGAGTTCCCTCCGAATCCGGGCCTTCCTCAGGCGCCGCCGCGCACCCGGGCCAATGCCTCGGCCACCGCTGCGCCGGTGGCGGGGTTGTTCAGGTAGGGCTGCGGGTCGTGGGCCCGGTGGCCGTTGTCCACGAGGCGGTCCACCACCCGCGGGCCGAAGACCTCGGCGAGACGGGGCTGCGCGCAGGCGTGGTCCCCCACCGAGGCCACGTTCACCCAGTGCTGCGCCGACCCCGGCCAGGCGGCGAGCCCGTCGTCGCCCTTCTCGAGGATCTGGTCGGCCAGCATCGGCGAGCCGAGGGGTGAGCCCAGGGTGACGAACGTGTCGATGGCCCAGTCCGGGTTCTGGCACAGGGCCCGGTAGCTCACGATGGTGCCGAGCGAGTGGGCGACGAGGATGCGGGTGTCGGGGCCGACGACGTCGCGCACGCGGGCCTGCACCCGGTCGCGCAGGTCCGCCTGGGTCGTCATGGTGACGACCAGGTCGACGGTGCGGTCGAACGTCGCCCTGCCCGCCGCCTGTTCGAGGGCGGTCAGCCCGTCGTCGCCGAGGGTCTCCTGCAACATGTCGGCCACTCCGGCGCGGGTGGCGTCGTCGGGCTGGTCGGGCGACTCCGGGTCACGGCGGAAGAGGTCGCCGTAGAAGCAGACGTCGACGTCGTCAGCGGCGATCTCGGCGCCCGCGTGCCACAACCCGTCCCGCAGGGCCGGCAGCCAGCGGTGGTGGAGCTCGTTGGGCCCCCACAGCTCGTTGAAGGCCCCGTGCACCATCACGATCGTCGCCATCGGCCCATCTTGCCGCCTGCCCGGGCCCCGCTGGGTAGGGAGTCCCCATGACCCCGGACAACTACGTCGCCGACGGCGGCGCCTACGAGCGCGACACCACCTACCTGACCACTCGCATCACCGCCGACGGACGCGACGGCTTCCCGGTGGAGGCGGGCCGCTACCGCCTCGTGGTGGCCCGAGCCTGCCCCTGGGCCAACCGCGCCATCATCGTGCGGCGTCTCCTGGGCCTCGAGGACGCGCTGTCGATGGCCATCGCCGGCCCGACCCACGACGAGCGCAGCTGGGACTTCTCCGAGACCTACCCCGGGGGCTACGACCCGGTGCTCGGCATCGAGCGCCTCCAGCAGGCCTACCTGCGGCGGGACCCGACCTACGACAAGGGCATCACCGTGCCCGCCATCGTGGACGTCTCCTCCGGCGAGGTCGTGACCAACGACGTGCCCCAGCTCACACTGGACCTCACCACCGAGTGGACCGACCACCACCGGAGGGGCGCGCCGGACCTCTACCCGGAAGCCCGTCGTGACGAGTTCGACGAGGTGATGGCCACGATCTACATCGACGTCAACAACGGGGTCTACGAGTGCGGCTTCGCCGGCGACCAGGCCGCCTACGGCGCGAGCTACCGACGGCTCTTCGAACGCCTCGACCTGCTCGAGGAGCACCTCACCACCCACCGCTACCTGGTCGGCGACACCCTCACCGAGGCCGACATCCGACTGTTCACGACGCTCGTGCGCTTCGACGCCGTGTACCACGGGCACTTCAAGTGCAACCGGAACAAGCTGAGCGAGATGCCGGCGCTGTGGGCCTACGCCCGCGACCTCTTCCAGACGCCCGGCTTCGGCGACACCATCGACTTCGACCACATCAAGCGGCACTACTACTGCGTCCACCAGGACCTCAACCCGTCGGGCATCGTCCCCGCAGGGCCGGACGTCTCGGGGTGGCTGGCGCCGCACGGGCGCCTCGAGCTGGGGGGCCGCCCCTTCGGCGATGGCTCCCCGCCGCCCCCGCCGCCGGCGGAGGAGCTCGTCCCCGACACCGGGGTCGTCGTCCCGGCCGCCTGAGCGACGGACGCGACCGAGCCGCCGGCCTCCGGTGAGCGACGGCGGCTCGCGGTCAGCTCAGCAGCAGCCGGACCCGCCGTTCGTCGCCGCAGACGCCCCGAGGGTCACGGGCTCGGGGGGCGACTCGGCGACGGGGGCGCAGCACACGGCCTCGCCGGTCGCGGGGTCGGCCCCGCCGCCGATGGTGTCGGCGTCGCCGGTCTTCACGTACCACTCCCAGCGGGCGCCGTCGGGGTCGGTCACCCAGGTCTCCACCTTGGTGGCGAAGCAACAGGTCGTGTCGTCGACGCCCGTGGTCTCGAGGCCGGTCTCGCTGAGGCGGGCCTCGGCGGCGGTGACCTCGGCGGCGGTCTCGGTCTCGACCCCCAGGTGGTTGAGGGTGCCCCCCTCGGCGGCCTCGAAGAGCACGAGCTTCAGGGGCGGGTCGGCCACCTCGAAGTTGGCGTAGCCGGGCTTGCGCTTGGCCGGCTCGATGGCGAAGAGCTTGCCGTAGAAGGCGACCGCGGCCTCGAGGTCGGTGACGTTGAGGGCGAGTTGCAGGCGGGACATGGGACCTCCGGTAGACTCATCGAAGTTCGTCGATGTGAGTACCTTAGCAACACATCGACGAATGTCAATACGTTCGCGAGATTCCTCCAGGAAGGGAGCCCACCATGGACGTGCATGCCGACGACCTGTGCTGCGCCCCGGTCACCGAGGGCGTGCTGGGCGAGGACGACGCCGCCGAGCTCGCCGCCGTGTTCAAGGTGCTGGCCGACCCCGCCCGCCTCCGCCTGCTCTCGATGGTGGCCGCCGCCGAGACGGGCGAGGCCTGCGCCTGCGACCTCGTCGAGCCCGTGGGCCGCTCACAGCCCACCGTGTCGCACCACCTGTCGCTGCTGGTCGACGCCGGCCTGCTCACCCGCGAGAAGCGCGGCAAGTGGGCCTGGTACCGGGTCGTGCCCGAGCGCCTCGCCGCCATCCGCGGCGCCCTCGGCCCCAGCGCCGCCCTCTCCCGCTGATCCAGGGCGTCGCTGCCAGCTAGGTGACGGGGTCGACGCCGACGGACGTCATGAGCGCCCGCACCTTGGCCTCGATCTGGTCGCGCACCACCCGCACGCTGTCGACGTCCATGGCCGCCGGATCCTCCAGGACCCAGTCCTCGTAGCGCTTTCCGGGGTAGAGCGGGCAGGCGTCGCCGCAGCCCATGGTGATCACCACGTCCGCGGCCCGCACGATCTCGTCGGTCCACGGCTTGGGGAACTCCTGGGCGATGTCGATGCCCACCTCGGCCATGGCCTCGACCGCAGCGGGGTTGATGGTGGACGTCGGCTCGGAGCCGCCGGACCAGACGTCCATCCGGTCGCCGGCCAGGTGGCGCAGCCAACCCGCCGCCATCTGGGACCGGCCGGCGTTGTGGACGCAGAGGAAGAGCACGCCGGGGATGGCATCGCCCGCCGACTCCTCGAGGCGCAGCAGGGCCCGGAGCCGGTCCTTGGCGAACTTCTCGGCCAGGACGGGCAGGTGGGTGGCCACCGTGGCCTTGGGCAGGAGCTGCTCGAGCGAGTCGACCACGAACCGCTCGACGGTCTCTGCGCCGAGGGTGCCCTCGTAGGCGGGGGCGAGGCGGCTGACGACCTGGCGCACAAGCACCTGCTGGTCGAGGGGGAGGTCGGTGAGGGTCAGGTCGGCCACGGGAAGCTCCGTTCAGTTCGCTTCGGCGTCGGTGTGCGGGTGAGCGTGAGGGTGGGGATAGAAGAGGCGGACGAGGGGGTAGGCCACGGCCACGGCGGCGAGCTGCACGAGGATGAACATCGGCGCCGAGGACGGGGCGATGCCGGCGAAGGTGTCGCTCAATGTGCGCGCCACGGTGACCGCCGGGTTGGCGAAGCTGGTGGACGAGGTGAAGAAGTAGGCCCCGCCGATCCACGCCCCCACCGCGACGGGGACGACCGCGGCCCGTCCGGTGCGCACGCACCCCTGGATGAGGAGCAGGAGGGTGACCGTGGCCACCAACTCGGACAGCCACAAGGCCGCCGACGACCGGTCGTGGGTCGACACCTCGACCGCAGGCAGTTCGAACATGACATTGGCCACCATCGCCCCGAGGCAGCCGCCGATCACCTGGGCCACGACGTAGAGGCCGGTGTCCCTCGTCGTGGTGGTCCCGAGGGCGCGGTCGAGGATGGTGACCACCGGGTTGAAGTGGGCACCCGACACCGCCCCGAACATGAGGATCAGGCCGATCAACGCGCCGGCCGTGGCGGCCGCGTTCTCGAGCAGCTGGAGCCCGACGTCGCCGGCCGAGAGGCGGCTGGCGGCGATGCCCGAGCCGACCACGGCCATGACCAGCAGGCCGGTGCCGAGGCCCTCGGCGACGAGGCGGCGGGTGAGGTCGAGACGCAGGGCGCCCGTGCCCGACTCGACCTCGTGGGCGAGCTCCTCGTCGGTCGGGACCTCGGCCCGCACCTCCCCGTCCCGCACCTCCCCGTCCCGCACGTCGTCGGCCCCTGCACCGTGAACGCTCACGGCCTTCGCGCCGAGGTAACGGCCGGGGCCTGGGGGCACACGGCGGGGAGGGTGTTTCGGACGGCCATCAGGGGGTGTCCTCGGCGGCGAGTGCGTCGATGCGCTCGGCCAACTCCGTCACGGCGGCGTCGAAGGCGGCCGCGGTACCGGCGGGCACGGGGTCGGGGACCGACCAGTGGAGCCACGACGGGTCGGGGTCGAGCTCTTCGTGCGCCTGGTCGCACACGGTGACGACGATGGCGGGCGGGCGGCCGGCGTCCGCGATCGACGAGGGGGCGTCGTCGGCGAGGTCCACGCCCGCACGACGAGCCGCCGCGACCGCGCCCGGGTGGATCCGCTCGGCCGGGTGCGTGCCCGCGGACGCCGCGGGCCGACCGGTGCGGTGGCGCCAGAGGGCCGCGGCCAGGGGCGACCGGGCCGAGTTGGCGGTGCACACGAACAGCGCGGAACCGCCCGGCACCGGACGGCCGGGCGTCAGCCCGTGGAGCGCGCCACGCCGGAGGTGGACGTAGCGGCGGCGACCGTCGCCGCTCGAGCGGGTGCGTTCGACCAGGCCGACCCCCTCGAGCACGTCGAGGTGGTGGGCCAGGAGGTTGGACTCGATCCCGAGGCGGCGGCGCAGCTCGACCGGCGCCCGGTCCGACACCACGAGCTCGTCGACGATGGCGAGGCGGACAGGATCGCCGAGCGCCGCATGACGCGCCGCCCGCAGGTCCCGCTCGTTCGCGTCGTCGCCTGTCTCCATCGCCTCAGCATTTCACTCAGTACTTGTTGAGTCAATAGAGGCTGAGGAAAGTCTCCCGTTCAGGTCGTGGCGGTGACGAGCCACGCGGCGCCGTCGAGCTCGATGCCGGCCGGTCCTGCGTGCGGGGCCACCGCCGCCGCGGCGCGGGCCAGCGCCTCGTCGATGAGCTCGGGCGGGGCCTCGGCGAAGATGGCCCGCCCCATGCCGGTGGTGCGCAGGTAGTCGGCGGCCTCCTCCGGGGAGTCGCCCACCCATACCTTGGCGACGATGGGCTCGACCGCCGGGCCGTCGAAGCCGGCGGCGCTCAGGATCCCCGCCACCCGTTCGGCGTCGGCGAAGGCGAACGGCCCGGGCGCGTTCGGATCGGCGGGGACGGGCAGGGGCAGGACCTCGGCGACCGCGGCGGCGGGCACGAGCAGCCAGTCGTTGACCAGCAGCGACTGCCAGCAAGCGAACACGAGGCGGCCGCCCGGGGCGAGCAGACCGCGGATGTTGGTGAATGCGGCCACGGGATCGTCGAAGAACATCACCCCGAAGCGGCTCACCGCGAGGTCGAAGCCCGCCGGGTCGGGAGCGAAGGTCGTGGCGTCGGCGGCCACGAAGGTGGTGTTGGTGAGGCCGGCGGCGGCCACCCGGGCCCGGGCCACGCCGAGCATGTCCTCCGAGAGGTCGACGCCCAGCACGCTGCCCTCCTCGCCCACCGCCCGGCCGGCGGCGACCGCGGTGTCGCCGTTACCGCAGCCGATCTCGATGACCCGCTGCCCCGGCGCGAAGCCGGCGGCCTCGACCAGCAGCGCCCCGAACCGGGCCAGCACCCGGGTGTAGCGGTCGGCGTGCGCCGCCCAGTGCTCGCCTTCGCTGCCGGCCCAGTCGCTCATTTCGGTCCCCCTCGTCCCGGCCACCGGCGGGTGCGCCGCGGCCGGGGCGGACCCTACCGGCGACGACGGCGACCAGGCCGCCGTGAGCGGAGGGACGCCGTCGCCAGCCACGAGGGACGCGTCACCGCCCGGCTCCTCGACGACCCCGTGACCCTTGGTGGAGAGCGTGGCTTCCTGCGCGCGACCTCGCCTCGCCCTGGTCTGCGTCGAGGCGGAAGACGGAGGGCCCCGTAGGGTCGACGGGTGGCCGGCCACCGCGCAGCTGACGACCACGGGTCCGACACCGACGACGACGGCCTGACCGATGGCCAGCGGGCGACGCACCTCGCCGCCGTGCGGGCCGGCGAGCCGGGCTACTTCGACCCGGACTCTGGGCTGTTCGTGCTGACCGCCATCACCCTCGCCGCCCGGGAGCGGTGCTGCGGCGAGGGGTGCCGCCACTGCCCGTACCCCGTGTAGCCGGGTTGCGGCCGGGGCCGGGCAGTGGCGGCGGTAGCGCCGCCCGATCTCAGGTGCCCTTGTAGTTGAGGACCTGGTGCAGGGTGTGCTGCACCTCGACGAGGTCGGCCTGGTCCGCCATCACCCGGTCGATGTCCTTGTAGGCCGACGGGATCTCGTCGACCAGGGCGTCGGCCCGGTCGGCCAGCCAGACCTTGCCCGCCATCTGGGCGGCGAGGTCCTCGCCGCTGAACAGCTTCTTGGCCTGGCTGCGGCTGTGGCGCCGGCCCGCACCGTGGGAGCACGACCGCCAGCTGGCGGCGCTGCCCTTGCCCCGGACGATGAAGGTACCCGTGCCCATCGAGCCCGGGATGACGCCGAGGTCGTCGGCGCCGGCGGCGATCGCCCCCTTGCGGGTGATCCACAGCTCGACGCCGTCGTGCACCTCGCGCTGGGTGAAGTTGTGGTGGCAGTTGATGCGGGACGTCTCGCGGCCCGCACCGACGAAGGCCACCACCTCACGCAGCGCCCGCTCGACCATCTGGTCGCGGTTGGCGCGGGCGTAGTCCTGGGCCCACAGCATGTCGGCGAGGTAGGCCTCGAACTCGGGCGTGCCCTCGACGAAGTAGGCCAGGTCCGGGTCCTCGAGCCGCAGCTGGAGGTCCTTGGCGAGGCGCTTCGCGGTCTTGATGTGGGCCTGGGCCAGCTGGTTCCCGATGCCCCGGCTGCCCGAGTGCAGGACGACCCACACCCGGTCGCGCTCGTCGAGGCAGACCTCGACGAAGTGGTTGCCGGAGCCGAGCGTGCCGAACTGCTTGGCCGCCTTCACCGACCGGCCCTGGGAGAGCTCGGTGGCGGGGCGGTGGGCGCTGAGCCACTTGTCGGCGGCGCGCGAGACGTCGTCGTGGCCCTTGCCGACGCCGGCGGGGACCACGTCAGCGATGCGGCCGAGGAGGGGCCCGAGGTCGTCGGGCAGGTCGGCCGCGGTCAGGTCGAGCTCGGCCGCGACCATGCCGCAGCCGATGTCCACGCCGACCGCGGCGGGGATGACCGCGCCGCGGGTCGGGATGACCGAACCCACGGTGGCCCCGAGGCCCACGTGAGCGTCAGGCATGAGGGCCACATGGCCCTCGACGATGGGCAGCCGGGCGGTCTTCTCGGCCTGGCGGACGGTGCCGGGGTCGAGGTCGCTGGCCCAGGAGACGAGCTTGTCGTTGATGGTGGTGGGCATGGTCACCCCCTCCTTCGTGTGATCGGGGTCGGTGTCGTGCAGGGTCGACGATGCGCAGGATCCGACCGGCAGGGCAACTGATATCCGCTGCAGGCGAACGGACGGCGTCGTACCTTCAGGCCATGGCGATCACCAGCGGCTTCAACCACGTGGCCACCCTCACCACCGACCTCGACCGCTTCGCCGCCTGGTACGGCGAGGTGTTCGGCGCCGAGGTCACGTTCACCATGGAGGCGGAGGGCGACCACCCCCGCATGTTCATCGTCGATCTCGGGGGCGGCGCCGCCCTGAACGTGTTCGAGGTCCCCGAGGAGGACCTCATCGGCGACCGCCGCCGCATCGGCGGCCGGGGCGCGATCGACCACTTCGGCATCGCCGTCGACGACCTGGCCACCCTCGAGGAGATCAAGGGACGCCTCGAGGCGGCCGGCGCCGACATCGGCGAGATCCAGAACCTCGGCGGCGACACCTGGTCGCTGTTCTTCCGCGACGTCGACGGCATGGAGCTCGAGGTGTGCGCGCCGGTCACCTGAGCAACCGGCACGCACCGGCGACCGGAAATCGGTTGGCGGCGCCGCGAGCGGTCCCTACGGTGACGGACATGAAGCTGCTCGACGGTCCGCAGTCCGCCTCCGTGCGCTGACGCTCGTCGATCGCCCCAGGGGGCTCCGAGGTCAGCGCCACCGACCTCCCGGGAGCCCTCATGGCCCAGCCGTCTGCTTCATCCCCGCGCCGCGGGCACCAGCTCGACCACCGTGACGGGGCGCCGGCCATCAGCCTGCACGACGTGCACCACCACTGGCCCGACGGCATGCCCACGTTCGAGGGGGTGACCGTCGCGTTCGGCCCCGGGAGCACCGGGATCACCGGTCGCAACGGGTCCGGAAAGACCACCCTGTTGCGCCTCGTGGCCGGCGAGCTCCGCCCGACGGCCGGGCACGTCCGGATCCACGGACGGGTGGCCACGCTCGACCAGCGCCTGAACCTCGCCACCGACGCGACCGTGGCCGACCTGCTCGGGGTGCGCTGCGCCCTCGACGCGCTCGCCGCCCTCGACGCCGGCGAGGCCCGGCCCGAGCACCTCGAGGTGCTCGACGGCCAGTGGGACGTCGAGGCGAGGGCCGCCGCCGCGCTCGACGCCGCCGGGCTCCCCTTCGGCGTCGATGGCCTGCACCGTCGCGTGGGGACCCTCTCGGGAGGCGAGGCCGTGCTCACCGCGCTCGCCGGCCTACGCCTCGGGTCGGCCCCCGTGACCCTGCTCGACGAGCCCACCAACAACCTCGACGCCGGGGCCCGGTCCCGCCTGCACGATCTCGTCCGGGCGTGGCCCGGGGTGCTGCTCGTGGTGAGCCACGACCATGCGCTCCTGGATCTCATGGAGACCACCGCCGAGGTCCGCCAGGGGTCGGTCACCACGTTCGGCGGGAACCTCACCGCGTTCGAGGCCCATCTCGCCACCGAACAGGAGGCCGCAGCCCGGGCCCAGCGAGCCGCAGAGCGCCGCCTGGACACCGAGCGCCGCCAGCACGCCGAGGCGCAGGTGAAGCTGGCCCGACGGGCCCGCTACGCAAGCGCCCAGGCCGAGAACGTGCCGAAGATCCTCGCCAACACCCGCAAGGCGCAGGCGCAGGTGTCGGCCGGCAAGCTGCGCACCGAGGCGGCCGCCAAGGTCGAGTCGGCCACCGCAGCACTGGCCGAGGTGCGGGGCCGGGTGCGCGACGACACCGCCATCCGGGTCGACCTGCCGGCCACGGCCGTCCCCGCCGCCAAGCGCGTGCTGTCGATCCGCCAGGGCGACACCGCCCTGCTCGTCCACGGGCCCGAGCGACTGGCGCTGGTGGGGCCGAACGGCGCAGGCAAGACAACCCTCGTGGAGGCGATCCTCGATCCCGCGGGCCCGGCCGCGGACCGCGCCGGCGTCACCGCCACGGTCCACCTCGACCCCCGCCGGGTCGCCCACCTCGCCCAGCGCCTCGACGATCTCGAGGAGCACGCCACCGTGCTCCAGAACCTGCGTACCGCGGCACCCCAGCGCCCCACCGTCGAGCTCCGCGCGCAGCTCGCCCGCTTCCTGCTGCGCGGCGACGCCCTCGGCCTCCCGGCACGGCAGCTGTCCGGAGGCGAGCGCTTCCGACTCTGCCTGGCCCGTCTGCTCCTGGCTGACCCCCCGCCTCAGCTCCTCGTGCTCGACGAGCCCACCAACAACCTCGATCGCGAGACCGTGGACCAGCTCGTCGACGCGCTCGGTGCCTTCCGTGGCGCGCTCGTGGTGGTGAGCCACGACCGCGGCCTGCTCGAGCGCCTCGCCATCACAAGGTGGCTGGCCATCGAGCCCGGGCACCGCCTCCGCCCCCTCGACGACCCTCCCTCCTGACCCGCTTGGTCCCTTCCGCCCGCACCAGCGTGTCCTCCGGGCGGGCTCGTGCTCGCAGGACGACGGCGCCGGAAGAAGGGACAGATGACCGGGGCCCGTCCCCGGACGAGCGAGCTCCGGTAGCGTTCGACCGGAGAGCAGGTCAGCGGGGCGGCGGCGAGAGGTGACGGACATGGCCCTGGGATCGATCGACGGCGGCACCACGACGAACGCGTCTCGACGCGCACGGCGGCACAAGGCCATCGCGCTGGCCATGTGCGCGGGAGTGGTTGCGGCATCGCTGTCGTCGGCATCGGCGGGTGCCGGCGCCGACCCGGTCGGCGACCCGCTCACCGGCGCCCCGGTCGCCGAGTCCGGCGACGTCCCTGCCGCCGCGTCCACCTCGAGGGCCGAGACCGCCGCACCCGAAGGGCGCGGCTCGGGCTTCGCCCCCAGCACCCGTCTCGCCTCGTGGCAGCTCTACCAGGACCTGTACGTCACCAACGTCGACGCCCAGCTCCCCGTCACCACCAACCCCGCCAGCTGCTCGTCCCCGGGCACCACGCAGAGCTTCCGCCAGGAGGTGCTCGACCGCGTCAACTACTTCCGGGCCATGGCGGGCGTGCCCGACGACATCGCCCTGAACCCGGACTTCAACGCTCGCGCCCAACGCGTGTCGCTGATGATGGCCGCCAACCAGAGCATCAGCCACACACCGCCCTCGTCCTGGGCCTGCTACACGCCCCAGGGCGGCGCCGCCGCCAACAAGTCCAACCTGTGGCTGAGCCGCTACGGCGCGGCCGCGATCACGGGGTGGATCGAGGACCCGGGCAACGGGAACGAGCCGGCCGGGCACCGGCGCTGGGTCCTCCACCCCCCGACCCGCAGCATGGGCATCGGCTCGATCCGAGGCCCCGCCAACCAGCCCTTCCGCACCGCCGCCGCGCTCTATGTGATGGACGGTCACATCTTCGACCCGGTCCCCCGGCCCCGCGACGGGTTCGTGGCGTGGCCGCCCCCGGGCTTCGTCCCCGACGACCTCGTCTTCGACCGCTTCTCGTTCGGGATCGACGGCGCCAACTTCGCCAACGCCAGCGTCGCGGTGACCCGCAACGGCAACCCCGTCACCGACGTCGAGCACACCCCCGCCAACGGCTACGGCATCAACACCCTCGTCTGGGAGGTGCCGGCGGCGAACACCCAGCCCGCCACCTACCACGTCACCATCCGCGGGGTGTCGGGCGCGCCGCGGTCGGTGTACGAGTACGACATCAACGCCTTCGACGTCATGGTGCCGCCCGAGCCGGTCACCATCGTCACGCCCGGGAACGAGGCGGAGTACGCGCGCGGCCGCTCGGTCCTGGCCGACTTCTCCTGCCAGATGCCCAACCAGGTGTCGTGCGTCGGCACCGTCGCCGACGGGGCCGCCATCGACACGAGCACCCTCGGCCCCCGCAGCTTCACGGTGACGGCCACGGACAGCTCCGGCGCCCAGGAGATCCGGACCCACCGCTACACGGTGGTGGACAAGACGAAGCCCACGGTCACCATCACCACGCCGCCGACCGGGGCGTCGTACGTCCAGGGCCAGTCGGTGACGGCCGACTACGGCTGCACCGACGAGTCGGGCGGCTCCGGTCTCGTGTCGTGCACGGGCACCGTGGCCGACGGCGCCACGGTCAACACCTCGGCCCTGGGGGCGAGCCGACCGTTCTCGGTCACCGCCACCGATGGTGCCGGCAACGTCCAGACCGTCGAGCGCCCCTACGCCGTCACCCAGCGCCCGGACGCGGCCATCGCCCCCGACGCCACCAGCACACCGGCGGGGACCGACGTGTACTCCTCCGCCAGCACGCCGACGCAGACCTCGTCGGTCACCGTGGCGAAGGGCGGCACCCACACCTTCTTTGTGACCGTGACCAACGACGGCGGCGCGGCGGCGAGCTTCCGCCTGAAGGGGACCACCACCACGGGGGCCGGCTACACGGTCCGCTACGTCGCGGGGACGACGAACATCACCTCCGCGGTCAACGCCGGCACCTACTCGACCGGCTCGCTCCAGCCCGGCGAGTCGGTCACCGTGAAGATCAAGGTGAAGCGCTCGGCCACCGGTGCCCGCCCGGGGACCATCAAGGTCGACCTCGGCGTCCGCAACGGCGCCGGCCCCTTCGTCCGCGACCTGGTGCGGGCGAAGGTCAGCCCCGCCTGAGCCCGACGCTCAGTCGGCGGCCGCCCAGGCGACGGCGTCGGCCTGCTCGGCCAGCGGGAACACCTTCACCTCGCCCGGGACGGCCCACCCGAAGACGCTGGTGAGGTGGCGCACCCAGTCGATGTCGGTGACCAGGGCGGCCCGGCGCCACTTGCCGTGGTGGTGGACGCCGAGCTTGGCGTCCTGCCACGAGGCGCCCGCGCTGTAGCCCTCGAAGCGGTCACCGAGGACGTACACGAGACGGATGGCACCCGCCTCGCCCGCCGCCTCGATGGCGGGGATGAGCGTGTCGCGGTAGTCGTCGCTGTGGATCTCACCGACGACCTCGAAGCCGATGACGCCGTCGGGCAGGTCAGGAAGGGTCACGAGCATGGGGCCATCATCTCGGATCGACGGGCCGCGGGGAAGGGGCGCGTCGGAACGACGCCGGTCAGGCGTTCACCGCGACGGTGAGGGCGATGCGCAGGTCGCCGGCGGCGGGCGTGCCCGTGACCGTGGGGGTCTGAAGGTCGGCGCCGTCGGAGAACACCATGTCGGTGGCCAGGGACGTCCTCGACAGGTTCGAGACGCTGCTCTCGTACCCGTCGGCGCTGCCGTACACCTCGCTCGAGATGTCCTCGGGAAGGGCCAACTGCGAGGTGACCAGGCGGTTGCCGTTCGAGGTGATGTCGCCGACGCTCGGGTACACCTCGAAGTGCATGTGGGGCCAGCGGCCGTCGTAGCAGCCCGGGAAGATGGTGGTGAACGAGAGCGTGCCGTCGTCGCCCGCCACCTGGACCCCTCGGAGGTAGTTCTGGTCGGTGGCGGTGTAGAGCGAGTACCGGCCGTCGCGGTCGGCGTGCCAGAGGTAGAGGGCGGCGCCGGGAAAGGGCGAGCCGTCGCCGGCGTGCACCACGGTCAGGTCGACACCGAGCGGGAGGCCCTCGGCGGTGCCGGAGTAGTCGCCGAAGCTGGTGGTGATGTCCTCGCGGACGATGCCGCTCTCGGTGAGCACGTCGGGGCCGTTGGTGCCGTCCGCCGGGTATGGGCCCGCGGTCTCCTCCGGTACGGCGTCGGTGACCGTGCCGGCCGCCGAGGACGAGCCACCTGCGGTCGTGCTGGCGGCGCCGAGGGCGGACGAGGTGGTCGATCCGCCGGCCGCCGCCGACGTCGAGGATGCCGAGGAGGACGACGAGGACGAGCCGCAGGCGGCGAGGACGAGCCCCAGCCCGGCGCCGCCGAGCAGCTTCAGCGCACCTCGCCGGTGCAGGAGCCGGGGCGCATCGGACAGACGGGCGGCCATGACCTCGGCGCGGCGGGCGGCGAGGACGGTGAGGTCGTACCGCAGGCCGAGGTCGTGGGCGTCCTGAGCACCGTCACGGGACCCGGCGGGCAGAGCAGATGAGGTGGTGACATCGAGTTCGTCCATGTCCGCATCGTCACCGCCGCACCGGGGAGTCACCTGGGCGGAACCTGAGAAGTTGCTGAGGATCCGAGGCCTCCCGAAGGTTCTCAGCGCACGGGCGCAGGGGCAGCGGTAGCGTCGCCGCAGTCACGAACCGGGGGGTGCACCAAGTGCAACGGACGCTGAGCAGCGAGGCCCAGGCGGAGCTCGACCACTTCATGGCCGGGCTGGTCAAGCGCAACCCGGGGGAACCCGAGTTCCAGCAGGCCGTGCTCGAGGTGGCGGAGACGCTCATCCCCTTCACCCTCGAGCATCCGCACTACCGCAAGGCCCAGATCCTCGAGCGCATGACCGAGCCGGACCGGGTGGTCATCTTCCGGGTGTCGTGGGAGGACGACGACAACAACGTGCGCGTCAACCGGGCCTGGCGGGTGCAGTTCAACAACTCGATCGGCCCGTACAAGGGCGGGATGCGCTTCGACAAGAGCGTCACCCTCAGCGTGTTGAAGTTCCTCGCCTTCGAGCAGATCCTGAAGAACAGCCTCACCGGCCTGCCCATGGGCGGGGGCAAGGGTGGCTCCAACTTCAACCCCAAGGGCAAGAGCGACAACGAGGTCATGCGCTTCTGCCAGTCGCTCATGATCGAGCTGCACCGCCACATCGGCGAGGACACCGACGTGCCCGCCGGCGACATCGGCGTGGGCGCCCGCGAGATCAGCTACCTGTTCGGGCAGTACAAGCGCCTCGCCAACCGCTTCACCGGTATCCTCACCGGCAAGGGCCTGGCCTTCGGCGGCAGCCTCGTGCGCACCGAGGCCACGGGCTACGGCGTCGTGTACTTCAGCGAGGACATGCTCGCCACCCGCGGCGAGGGCATCGAGGGCAAGACCGCGGTCGTGTCGGGGTCCGGCAACGTCGCGCTCTACACGATGGAGAAGCTGAACCACCTCGGCGCCAAGGTGGTGACCGCGTCGGACTCGGGCGGCTTCGTCCACGACCCCGACGGGATCGACGAGGAGAAGCTGGCCTGGCTCAAGGACCTCAAGGAGAAGCGCAGGGGTCGCCTCCAGGAGTACGCCGACCACTTCGGCTGCTCGTTCTTCCCGGGTCAGCGCCCCTGGCACGTGCCCTGCGACCTCGCGTTCCCGTGCGCCACCCAGAACGAGCTCGACGGGGACGACGCCGCCGCCCTCGTGAAGAACGGCACGATGCTCGTGGCCGAGGGCGCCAACATGCCCACCTCGATCGACGCCATCCACGTGTTCCGGGAGGCCAAGCTGCTGCACGGCCCGGCCAAGGCATCCAACGCCGGCGGCGTCGCGGTGTCGGGCCTCGAACAGAGCCAGAACTCGCTGCGCATCTCGTGGACCCGCGAGGAGGTCGACACCCGGCTGCGCGAGATCATGCGCGGCATCCACGCGGAGTGCGTCCGCTACGGCTCCGAGGGCGACTTCACCGACTACGTCAAAGGCGCCAACATCGCCGGCTTCGTCAAGGTGGCCGACGCCATGGTCGCCTACGGCGTGGTCTGACCCAGCACCTCACCCCGGTCGCGACCTGACGGGGCCATCGCGGGGGTAGGAGCAGGATCGTGATCACCGGTCGCGGTTCTGCACGAGCAGCCCCCGGACACGAACGGGACCCGCTGGCGGCCGTCACCCACTTCGACCGCGAGGATGGGCCCCGCCGGCGCCGCCACCGTCGGATCACCTACGCCTGCGGATGGCTGCTCATGGTGGCGCTGGTCCTCAGCGCCGTCACCGATCGTCTGGGCTGGACCGAGGTGACCGGGACCTCGACCCGAACGAGCACGTCGGCCGGCGGCGGGTACGAGCTCACCGTGCGTTACCCCGCCGTCACCCGCCCGGCCCTGGCCGCCCCGTTCGACCTGCGCATCGAACGGTCCGGCGGCTTCGACGGCCCGGTCCGGGTGGCGGTGTCGTGGGCGTGGATCGAGATGTGGGACGAGAACGGGTGGAACCCTCCGCCGGCGGGTGGCTGGGCGGACGGCGAACGGCTGGTGCTCCAGTTCGACCCACCGCCCGGCGATGTGCTCCGGATCGTCTACGACGGCCGCATCCAACCGTCACAGCAACAAGGGCGGGACGGCACCGTCGCGGTCGTCGAAGGCGGACGGGCCGTCGCCTCCGTGCACTTCCACACGAGGGTGCTGCGCTGATGCAGATCGTCGGTCGCGCCACCCTGGTCTTCTTCTTCGTCCTCATCCTCCTGCGGGTGCTGCGCAAGCGCTCCCTCGGTGACATGAGCCCGCTCCAGATGCTCATGCTCGTGGTCATCGGCGACCTGGTCCAGCAGGGCGTGACCCAGGAGGACTACTCGGTGACGGGCTCGGCACTCGCCATCGCCACCTTCGCGTTCTGGGTGTCCGTGCTCGAATGGTTGACGTGGCGCTCGGACCGCGCTCGACGCGTGGTCGAGGGCGTGCCGGTGGTCCTCATCGAGGACGGCCAGCCCGTGGAGGCCACCTTGGCCCTCGAGCTCATCCCGTGGGCCGAGGTGCTCGAGGCCGCTCGCCAAAACGGCATCGAAGACATCGACGACGTGCGGCTCGCCGTCCTCGAGACAAGCGGCAAGCTCTCGTTCATCACCCGCTGAGCCCGCCCGCCGGCGTCCAGCGCCTCGGTGAGGAACGCCGTCACCCGGTCAGCCCACTGGCGCCGCCTCCAGGCGGCGGTCGATCTCGGCACCCATCACCCAGCACTCCGTGGCGGGGTGGTCGAACCGGCACAACAGAGCGCCGTCGAGGTAGGCCCGCGCCCGCTGGAGCCGTTCGATCTCCGCGTCCAGGGCGGCCAGGCGCTCCCGGGCGACCGCCTTCCACTCGTCCACCGTCGACGCGCCGAGGATCACCTCGATGTCGTCGAGGGACAGGCCGGCGTCCTGCAGCATGCCGATGAACACGAGGCGGCGCAGCGTCGGCTCGCGGAAGCGGCGCTGGCCCGACCGGCGCTCGTCGGCCTCGAGCAGGCCACGGCGCTCGTAGTACCGGACGGCCGAGGTGGCCACGCCAGCCCGGGCGGCCACCTCGCCGATGGTCAGGAGGGCCTCGTCGTCGCGCACCATGTCGGCAGTTGACTTGAAGTCGGGTTCAAGTGTCAAGGTCCTCGTATCGGCCTCGTTCCGAGGCCCCGACGAGAGGACCCCGATGGCACACCACCCCTCCGACGCCGCCGACGCCCCGGCCGCCGCCGATCTGCCCCCCAACCACCATGGCCACCACCCGGGCTTCGCCGGCGTCGGCGGCCTCGTCGCCGCGCTGTCCATGACCGTCGGGCGCCGCGGGGACGCCGAGCTCGCCGTCGACCTCGCCAGGCTTCGACCCGGAGACCACGTCGTCGACGTCGGCTGCGGGCCGGGCACCGCCGTCCGCCTCGCCGCGGCGCAAGGCGCCACGGTGGTCGGGGTCGATCCCGCCACGGTGATGCTTGACGTCGCCCGTTGGACCACCCGGTCGCGCACCGGGATCACCTGGCAGGTCGGATCGGCGGAGGCGTTGCCCCTCCCCGACGCCTCGGCCGACGTCGTGTGGGCCCTGTCGACCGTGCACCACTGGCCCGACGTGCGCGCCGGCGTGGCCGAGGTGGCCCGGGTGCTGCGGCCCGGCGGGCGGTTCGTGGCCCTCGAGCACCAGGCCGACCCTGGCGCGGGCGGTCACGGGAGCCACGGGTGGGCCGAGGCGCAGGCCGACACCTTCGCCGGCATGTGCTGGGACGCCGGCCTCGCCGACGTGGACGTGTCCACCCACGAGGGCCCCAAGCGCCCGGCTCTGGCCGTGGTGGCCCACCGCCCCGCCCGCTGACCGGCCCGCCGAGGCCGGGACCGCCCGTTCTGGGTGGCGGCGTCAGGTGGGGGCGAGGGCCTGCACGTCGGCGAGGGCGCGGAGCGTGCTGGTGAGGTGGGTGCAGGTCGTCGGGCCGACCAGCTCGGTGCGGGCCTGGGTGGCGACCTCGTCGAGCGAGGCCCCGACGAGGGCCTGCGCCGAGCTCGCGCCGCCGGCACACTCCCGCCACGGGAGCGTGCGGGGGTCGACCTCGACCGCCTCGAACCGGCCGTCCGCACCGAGCAGGGAGCGCACGACGTACTCGTGGAGGACCATCTCCTCGACCTCGTCACCGTCCACCGACCGGTAGGTGTCGCGCAGGTGGCTGTCGGTGACGAGGCCGGGCGTGCCGTCGGGCGCGGGGCCGACGTCGAGGCGGCGGCGCCGGCGGACCGTGCCCAGCGCCAGCGGCGGATCGTCATGCCAGTCGCCGTCGCCGGCGAGGTCGGGGGCGGCGGGTCCGAGCGGCACGGCCACGTGGTCGTGATCCGCCAGCACCGTGTGCATCTCGCCGCCCGCGGCCCAGCCGATGCAGATGTCTCCCTGGTGGGAGGCCATGTCGCCGCCGCCACCGGCCGTCACGCGGAGGGCGCCGGCCCGCAGCGGCGCGTAGCCGGACACGAGGACGGCGCCGGGCAGGTCCTCCAGCATCGACGCCCGCAGGGACCGGAACGCGAGCTCATCGCCCAGCACGGTCGCGACCACCCGACCGAACCCGCCCCGCACGCTCACCCCGACCAGGCCCTCGAGGCCGACGACGTCGTCCGTATCTCCGTCGATGCTCGTGATCTCGGCGGTCATCGGGTCGAGCGTGAGCCGCAGCGACACCGAGTGCTCCTCGTCGACCTCGCCGTCTTCACCCAGGCGCCGGTCTCGCCCCCGGAGCACGACCTCGGTGGCCAGTCCCGCCGGGCCGTCCGGACGCAGCGTGTCCGTCGTGGTCGTCCGCCGCGTCGAGCCGGGCACCTGCGCCGGTGTGCCCGACAAGGGCCGGTGCGGTCCCGAGGGAGGGCGGGGCCCGGCCCTCGGATCCCAAGCGTCGGTCATGCGGTCACCGCTCGGCCAGCGCGGCGGTCGCCCGCGCGAAGGCGGCGTACTCCACCGGGTGGCTGCGGGGGGCGAAGTGGGCGGCACCCTCGATCACGTGCAGGCGGGCGTCGGGCAGCGTCTCCGCGAGCCAGACGGCGCCGCCGTCGTGGAACGCGCCGGTCTCGCTGCCGTAGCCGACGAGGGCGGGCACGCCGACGTCCTCGAAGGCGAAGGGCGCGGTCAGCTCGGAGGCCATGTCCACCTGGAAGGCCACGCCCTCGGCCAGACGCCGGGCCCGGCCCGAATCGCTCTGGCCTTCCCAGACCGCATCGCCCAGCACCCGTCGGTAGAAGTGCTCGACGGTCGCGCCCGGATCATCGGAGGCCGCGACACGGGCGTTGTAGTCCTTGGTGAACTGCGGCCACTCGTCGATCCAGACGAGCGGCGGCTCCCACATCCCGAGGGCGGCGAAGGCCTCCGGGCGCAGGGTGGCGGCCAACATGGCGGGGTTGGACCCGAAGCTGTGGGCCACGACCACCGCCGGCGCCCCCGCCTGCTCGATGACCCCGAGCAGGTCGTGGGCGTGGTCGACCATGGCCGTCGGCGGCTCGGCCCCGAGCGAGCGGCCGTAGCCGCGGCGGTCGTAGACGACGACCCGCCGGTCGGCGAGCTCGGTGAGCAACGGCCGGAAGCTGCTCGATCGGTCAGGCGCCCCGTGCACCAGCACCAGGGGCGTGCCCGTCTCCGGTCCGTGCGCCTCGACGTGGATGCCGTCGAGGTCCATGGACCGAAACTAACAGTTGCGTCAGATCTGGGTCAGCCGCAGCGGGCCGGCGCTCAGCCCGAGACCTGGACGGAGGTGACCGCCTGCGGCTGGCCCTGCGACGCCGCGTCGTTGCCCACCTGGACCACCACGGTCGGGTCGCCGCCGGCGGTGAAGGTGCAGAACGACGAGCCCGCCGCGCCCTCGCAGTTCTCCAGCGACCACGAACCGGCGCCACCGCTCTCGAAGGCGAAGATCGAGTCGACCGCGCTCTGCGTGCCCAGCTCGAGGGCGGTCGCCTGGTCCCCCACCTCCCACGCCTGCACGAAGGCGGTGGCGTAGGCGTCCGGATCGGTGGGCAGGCCGCCGGCCGTCGTGGTCGACGTGGCGGGCGCCGCGGTGGTCGGCGGCGCCGTGGTGGTCGAGGTGGTGGGCGCCGCAGTGGTCGTGGTCACCTCGGCCGTCGTGGTCGTGGTGGCGTCGTCCCCACCGTCGCTGCCACACGCGGCGAGGACGAGGGTCAGGCCGGCGACGCCGCCGACGAGCAGGGCGACCGTGCGCTTCGGGTGCGATGCCATGACCGCGACGCTACGTCCTGGCCGGCACCCCCGGTCCACGGCACCCCGATCGGCCCCGAGGTGGAGGCGACAGCGTCCGGAATCCGGACGTCGTGACCTCCACCTCGTGCCCGTCGCCACCGTCACCGCTCCGGCGCGTCCTCCGTCGCGGCGCCGGCGAGGCGCCGGACCGCGTCCTTCGCCACCTTGCCGTTCGTGGTGGTGGGCAGGGCGTCGACGAACAGGACGTGGCGGGGGCGCTTCAGGGGGGAGCTGTGCGCTCGGACGTGGTCGGCGAGCTCGTCGGCAGACGGGGCGGCACCGGGGGCCGCCACCACGACCGCGCAGATGGCCTCACCCCAGTACTCGTCGGGCACGCCCACGACGGCGACCTGGTCGACACCCGGGTGGGTGGAGAGCACGTCCTCGACCTCCCGGGAGGAGACGTTCTCGCCGCCGGTGATGATCACGTCCTTCTTGCGGTCGACCACCGAGAGGCGGCCGTCGGCCTCGAGGCGGCCGATGTCGCCGGTGCGGAACCAGCCGTCGGGGGTGCGGGAGGCGGCCGTGGCGACGGCGTCCCGCCAGTAACCCGGGGTGACCGGATCACCCCGCAGGACGATCTCGCCGGTCTGGGCGACCGGGAGCAACGCACCGTCGTCGTCGGCGATGGCCACCTCGACGCCCGAGTGGGGCCGGCCCGCGGTGGCGAGGAGCGCGGGCTCGTCGGCCAGCCCACGGCGGTGCTCGTCGGGGCCGAGGAAGGTGACGTTGCCGCCCGCCTCGGTCATCCCGTAGCCCTGGTCGAAGCCGACGTCGAGCCGCTGGGCGGCGCGGCGCAGCAGGTCGGGGGACATGGCCGCCGCGCCGTAGGCGATGCCCCGAAGGGTCGGCATCGGGGTCGGGGCCCCGGGTCGGATCCCCGACTCGTCGAGGTGGGCGACCAGGGCGTGGAGCATGGTCGGGGCCAGCGAGCAGGTGGCCACGCCGTGGGCCTCGACGAGGGCCACGAACTCGTCCGGGCGGAAGTGGGCCGTGAGCACCACGGTCGAGCCGACGAGGTGCTGGACCAGCAGGTTGTATCCCGCCACGTGGCACATCGGGAACGGCAGCAGGTACACGCCGGCCCCGGCCACACCCCGCCCCTCGACGGTGCCCCGGGCGGCCGCGAGCAGCGACCGGTGGGTGTGCACGACGCCCTTCGGCGCACCGGTCGACCCGCTGGTGAACAGCAGCCACGCCGGGTCGTCGGGCCCCGAGCGGACGAGACCGACGGCGGGACGGTCGTCGGCGACGCGCCGGTCACCCGAGGTCGCCGCCGCCCATTCGGATGAGCCGAAGGTGACGATCGGGAGATCGAGACCGTCGGCCACCAGCGCGTCGAGGAACACGGCGTCGCCGACGACGAGGCTCGGCTCGGCCAGGTCGAGCTGCACCCGCTGGTCGCCCGCGCTGAGGCGCTGGTTCACGAGGGTGAGCACCCGACCGGCCCGCGGCACGGCGTGGTAGCAGGCGACGTAGGCCAGCGAGTTCTCGGCGACGACCGCCACCCGGTCGCCCGGCGCCGTCCGGCCCGCGACCCAGACGGCGAGCGCCGCCACCGTGCGGTCGAGCTCGGCGAACGTGGCGGTGCCGTCCGGCGCCACGACCGCGACCCGGCCCGGGTCGCCCACCGCCGCCTCGGCGACGACCTCGTGCAGGAGCTCGGCCACGGCCGCCATTCAAGCCGCGCCCGGCCCGGGCCCCTCAGCCGGCGACGATCGTCGCGGCCAGCGCCACTCGGTGGTCCTTGGCCCAGGGCGGCCCCAGCCGCGCCCGCGGCCCGCGCAGCACGTCATCGGCCCGGTCCCCGAGGAGCGCGGCCGCCTGCGACTCGGCGGTCTTGGCGTCGTAGCGGTGGATGGCCCACCCGCGCCGGATGGCCGCCTCGGCCAGCACCTCGCGGTACATGACCGCGTCGGCCCGGGCGTCCCACGGGGGCACCCGCAGGGTCGCCACGTCGGTGGGGAACTCGTCGGGTGAGTGCCGTAGCGCCATCGAGGCCACCGGCGCCGGCAGCGAGCGCTCGAGCTCGTCGAGCGCCCTCGCGGTGGCGTGCTCGGCGGATGCCCGCACCGAGGCGATGAGAGCGGCCATGCCGTCGTCGTCGAGGGCCTGGCCGTCGTGATGGACGGGCATGACCGGCGTCCCGGGCTCTACCAGCTCGATGCGCCGCCGGTCGACGACGGCGTGGTCGGCCGACGCCGTCACCACCACGGCCCAACCCAGGTGATCGGCGATCCCCACCCGCATCCCCCCATCTTCGCGTCCACACGTCCCGGCACGGGGCCGTCGCCAGACCCGTGGGTACGCTCCGCCCATGGGAGACCTGCGGGGACGCCGGTCCCGCCCGGACGGCACGATCGGGGCAACCGTGAGCGGCGTCCCGTCGGCCGCCACCGAGGTCGCTTCCGTCGTCGCCGCGCTGCTCGCTCACGGCGCGGTGTTGGCCGCACAGCCGCCCGCCAATGCCGCCCCCGACCCCGAGGCCGACGCGTTCCTGCGGTCCGATCCCTTCGCCTTCCTCGTGGCCGTCGTGCTCTGCCAGGGCATCACCGCCGAGCGGGCGTGGTCGTCGCCGTGGCTGCTGCGCCAGCGACTCGGCCACCTCGACCCGGCGCGCATGGTCGCCGACCCCGAGGCGGTGGAGGCCGCCATCGCTCAGCCACCGTGCATCCACCGCTACGTGGTCAACACGCCACGGTGGGTCGTCTCCGCCGCACAGCAGGTGCTCGACGCCTACGGCGGCGACGCCGCCGCCATCTGGGACGACGAGCCCACCGCTGCCGAGCTGCGCCGGCGCCTCCAGGCCTTCGACGGGATCGGCCAGAAGAAGGCGGCCATGGCCGCCGAGATCCTCGAGCGCGACTACGGCGTTCCGCTGCGCGAGGTGACCGGCAGTGACGTGGCCTACGACGTGCACGTCCGGCGGGTGTTCCTCCGTGCCGGCCTCGCCGACGCCGACGACCTCACCCACATCGTCGAGCAGGCCCGCGTCGCCCACCCCGAGCGCCCCGGCGCGCTCGACCTTCCGGCGTGGGACGTCGGACGCCAGTGGTGCCGCCCCCGCGACCCCGACTGCGCGCGGTGCCCCCTGGACGGCGCCTGCCCGAAGCTGATCGCCGCCGCCGCCGACGTCCGCGCCACCTGAGCCGAGCGGCGGCCACGCACCGGCCGTAGCCTGGAGGGAACGGGCGGAACCCGACCCCGGTCAACGAGGAGCCCATGTCCCAGGCCCAGCCCTACGCCGTCCCCGTCGCCACCCTCGACGAGGAGACGCGCGCCGACTTCATGGTCAAGGTGTATCAACACCTCGTCGCCGCGATCGTCGCCTTCGTGGCCTTCGAGACCCTGCTCTTCGCCACGGGCGCGGCGGAAGGCCTCTTCAACCTGTTCTACGGGAGCGGCGGCGCCTGGTTGCTCCTCCTCGGCGGCTTCATGGTCGTCAACTGGCTCGCCACCGCCGCCGCCCACGACCTCGCCAACCCCGGGCGCCAGTACGCCGGGCTGTTCGCCCTGGCCGGCGCCGAGGCGCTGATCTTCGCCCCGTTCCTCTACTACGTGTTCAACGAGGGCGGCGGCGGCACCACCACCGTGGCCAGCGCCGCGGTCATCACCGTCGTGGCCTTCGCCGGCCTCACCGTCGTCGGCATGGTGACCCGTCGAGACCTGTCGTTCATGCGGCCCCTGCTCATGTGGGCGGGCGTGATGTCACTCGTGCTCATCCTCGCCGCCGTCCTGTTCGGCCTCGAGCTCGGCGTGTGGTTCACCCTCGCGATGATCGCCCTCGCCGGCGGGGCCATCCTCTACCAGACCCAGACCATCCTGCGGCACTACCCCCAGGAGGCCTACGTCGGTGCGGCGATCCAGCTGTTCGCCTCGGTGATGCTGCTGTTCTGGTACGTGCTGCGCCTGCTCAGCCGCCGCTGACCTCGGCCGGTCGTGCCGTCGAGGCACGACGGCGTCCTCCCCCACCTCCCCCACCGCCGACGATTCGGGACCTTGGTCCCTAGCGCCCCGCGGCCCCGCTCGCGATCGTCGGCGGAAACAGCGTTCTCGCCACGGGGGATTCACGATGCAGTACACGCCGCACAGCCCGGACATGTCGTACTCCGCGTTCGACCACCCGGTGTTCGACTGCGACTTCCACCTCTACGAGGAGGCGGACTCGTTCACCCGGTACCTGCCGAAGGAGTACGCGGGCCTCATCCGCATCGCCGAGGTGGACGGCCGGCGCAAGATGATCGTGCGAGGCCGGGTGTCGGACTACATCCCCAACCCCACCTTCGAGGTGGTGGCCGAGCCGGGGTCCGCCGCGGAGTACTTCTCGGGGCGCAACACCGCCGGCAAGAGCTACCGCGAGATCGTCCGACCCATGCGGGCCATCCCCGAGTTCACCGACCCGGACGCCCGCCTGGCCCTGATGGACCGCATGCACATCGACGCCATCGTGAACTTCCCGACCTTGGCGTCGCTGATCGAGGTCAACTTCATGGACGACCCCGTCGCCTCGCAGGTGCTGGTCCACGCCTTCAACCAGTGGATGCACGACGAGTGGGGCTTCGACCACGAGGGCCGCATCTTCACCACGCCGGTCATGAACCTCGCCATCCCCGAGGGAGCGGTCGCCGAGTTGGAGTGGGCCCTCGAGCGGGGCGCCAAGACCGTGCTGGTCCGGCCCGCTCCGGTCGCCGGCCACCGGGGCCCGCGCTCACCCTTCCTCCCCGACAACGACCCCTTCTGGCGGGCGGTCGAGGAGGCCGACATCCCCGTCATGCTGCATGCCTCGGACTCGGGCTACTCCCGCTTCGCCAACGAGTGGAACGGCGTGTCCGGCGAGATGCGCCCGTTCGAGCAGCACCCCTTCTACGCCGTGTCCCAGGCTTACCGGCCCACCATGGACACCATCTTCTCGGCGGTCATCCACGGCATGCTCTCTCGCTTCCCCGGCGTGCGCATCGGCACCATCGAGTGCGGCAGCAAGTGGATCGGTCGGGTGGTCGAGGACCTCGCCGACGGCTACGGGAAGATGCCCCACCTGTTCGCCGAGGACCCGGCGGACACCCTCAAGCGAGCGCTCTACGTCGCCCCCTTCTGGGAGGACGACCTCGAGCCGCTGATCGACGCCATCGGCCTCGACCACGTGCTGTTCAACTCGGACTGGCCGCACCCCGAGGGCCTGGCCGACCCCGTCGAGTACGCGGTGTACGCCCGCGACGAGGTGGGCCTCGCCGATGAGGACGTGGCCAAGATCATGGGCGCCAACATGTACGAGCTGATGGGCGTCTAGGGATCCCCCCGCCGGCGGCGTCTCTCCCCCGGGGCGCCGCCGGCCACGCCCTCGGTCACCCCATCCGGCGAGGCGGCCCGTCCTCCTGCTACGCCATGGTCCCCAGCGACGCCGAGGGGGACGAGTGACCAGGGGAGACGACATGAGGGGGGCGACCGCCCGGTCGCCGCAGGTCGCCACCGCCTACGGGCTGACCGCCGTCGCCGGCTGCGTGGACGCCATCGCCTACACCCGCATCAGCGGCGTGTTCCCCGCCAACCAGAGCGGGAACCTCATCCTCCTCGGCCTCGTCACCGGCGGCGCCCCCGGCACCCCCGTGGGGCGCACCGCTGCGGCGATCGCCGCGTTCGCGCTGGGGGTGATGGCCGCCGCCCGGTCGAGCGGTCGGCTGGGTCGAGGCCGGGACCCGGGCCTACTCGCCGCCGAGCTGGCCCTGCTCGCCCTGGCCGCCCTGCTCGTGGGGGCCCTTCCCGTCGACGGGGCGCCCTCCACCGTCGACGGGGCCCGGGGGATCGCGGCGCTCGTCGTCTTGGGCCTGGCCATGGGCGTGCAGACCGAGGTCATCGGACGCGTGGTCGGGGTCGGCGTGAGCACCACCTTCGAGACCGGGGCGTTGACCCGGCTGGCCGAGCAACTCGGCCGCCCCGGAGCGACCGACACCCGCGTGGTCCTCGTGCTGGCGCTCGGCGTCGCCACCTACGTCGCCGGGGCGGCGGCGGGCGCCTCGATCGCGGCGCACTGGTCGCTCCCGCTCATGGTGCCCGTGGCGGCGCTGGCCCTGCTGGTCGCCGTCCACGCCCTGCGCTCCCGGCGAACGCAACCCGCCTCGGCGGACCCTGACTGAACGCCCCGGGGCATGCCCCCGGGCATGCCCCGGCGCAACCGGTCACCATGGGGCGATGGCTGCGCCGCTCGTCCTGTCCGACCGGGCCCTCAACCGCGCCACCCTCGAGCGCCAGTGGCTGCTGGCGCGCCGGCCGGCGGGCTCGGTCGACGTCGTGGGCGCCGTCGAGCACCTCGTCGGCCTCCAGGCCCAGGAGCCGCTCGACCCCTACCTCGCACTGTGGTCGCGACTCGACGGCTTCGAGCCGGACGCCCTCGGCGACCTGCTCGAGGCGCGGGCCGTCGTGCGCATCGCGGTCATGCGGTCGACCATCCACCTGATGACCGCGGACGACGCCGGCGCGGTCCGCCCCATCGTGCAGCCCGTGCTCGACGCCGAGGTGAAGGCGCATCCCGACGCCCGCCAGGTGATGGACCGGCCCTTCGACGACGCCCTCGCCCTGGGGCGGCGGTGGCTGGACGAGTCACCGCGCACGCCGGCGGAGCTACGGGCCCGCTTCGCCGACGCCGTGCCCGACCGCCACGCCGCCGGGCTCGCCTACGTCTGTCGCACCCACCTCCCGCTCGTGCAGGTGCCGCCCCGCGGCGTGTGGGGGAAGAAGGGGACGGTTCGTCTCGCCCACCTCGACACCTGGGTGGGCCACCCGCCACCCACCACCACGCTCGACGACCTCCTGCTCCGCTACCTGGCCGCGTTCGGCCCCGCCACCCCCGGGGACGCCACCGCCTGGTGCCGGCTGACGGCGATGCGGCCCGTGTTCGAGCGCCTCCGCCCCCGGCTCCGGGTCGTCCGTGACGAGCGGGGGCGTGAGCTGTTCGACGTGCCCGACGGGCCCCTGCCCGACCCCGACGTGCCCGCCCCGGTCCGCTTCCTCCCGACGTTCGACAACGTGCTCCTGTCCCACCAGGACCGGTCCCGCTTCTTCGTCGACGGCGAGCGCTTCGCGGTCGGCATCCCCGAGGCGCACATCAAGGGCACCGTGCTGCACGACGGCCTGGTCGTGGGCACCTGGTGGTGGGACGACGACGACCTGGTGGCCACCGTCGTCCCGCGCCTGTCCCGCCGGGACCGGGACGAGATCGCCGACGAGGCCGCTCGGGTGCTCGCGCTCTACGGGCGCCCGGGACGGGCGCGCGTCGAGACCGTGGCGGCGTAGCCCGGGGCCATCCGCCGAATCGCCCGCCCCTTCCGACGGCGAGGCCCTTGACCTCAAGTCAACTCGAGGATTTAGGGTGCGGAGCCAGGTCGACCGGGCCCCAAGGCCACCTGGAGCCGGCGACCGGCCACCTGCGTCCAGAGCGAAGGAGACACCCATGTGGGCCATCCGCCAGCACGCCTTCGGCGGGCCCGAACAGCTGCACTACGAGGAGGTGCCGGACCCCGAGCCGGGCGCCGGCCAGGTGCGGGTCCGGGTGTCGGCCGCCGGCGTGCACGTGGTCGACACCGCCATCAGGCGGGGCGAGCCCGGCCCTTTCCCACCCCCCGACCTCCCGATGACGCCCGGTCGCGAGGTCGCCGGCTCGGTCGACCGCACCGGCGACGGGGTGGACCCGTCATGGCTCGGCCGTGCCGTGGTGGTGCACCTCGGGATGGCGTCGGGCGGCTATGCGGAGCTGGCCCTCGCCGAGGCCAGCTCGCTCCAGGCCGTCCCGGACGGCCTGGACGCCGACGGCGCGGTGGCGATGATCGGCACCGGCCGCACGACGATGTCGATCCTGGACCGGGCCGCGCCCACCACGGACGACGTGGTGCTGGTGACCGCGGCGGCCGGCGGGATCGGGACCCTGCTGGTGCAGGCGGCGGTCGGTGCCGGCGCCACCGTGGTCGCCGCTGCGGGAGGGCCCCACAAGGTCGACGTGGCCCGCGGCCTCGGCGCCGATGTGGCGGTGGACTACGACCGCCCGGACTGGCCGGAGGAGGTGCGCGCCGCCGTCGACGGCCGGGACGTGTCACTGGTCTACGAGAGCGTGGGCGGCCGCATCGGCGAGGCCGCCGTGGCCCTGCTCGGTGCGGGAGGGACCCTCGCGGTCAACGGTTGGTCCTCGGGCACCCCGCTCGAGATCGACGAGGCGGCCCTCGCCGACCGTGGGGTGCAGGTTGCCCCGTGGGTGCGACCCACGGACCTGCGGCCCCTCGAGGACCGCGCCCTCGCCGCGGCGGCGAGCGGCGCGCTGACGCCCGTGGTGGGACCACCCTTCGACCTCGCCGACGCAGCCGACGCCCACCGAGCGGTCGAGACGCGGGCGACCATCGGCAAGACCGTCCTGCACCCCTGACGGCCGGGCGCGTCGGCCGGACGGCCGACACCCCGCGCGCCTCCGGGTGCCGCCGCCCTCAGGGAGCGTCGAGGAGGGCCAGCACCTCTTCCGGCGCCATCGACGCCGGCGGGCGGCGCTCGCGGGCGCACTCGTTCGCGAGCCGCCGCAGCAGTTCGTTGACCGGGGTGGGCACTCCGTGGAGGCGGCCGAGCAGGACGATCTCACCGTTCAGGTAGTCGACCTCGATGGCGCCGGCCTGCCGGGCGAGGCTCTGGCGGCCCGAGCTGCCCACCCGGCGCTGGCCGTCGATGCGGCGGAGCTGGATGAGGTCCCCGCGACGCTCGGCGTCCTGCTCCTCGGACACGTGGTCGATGCCCGCCGCGGCCAGGCAGCGCCGGCCCTCCTCCTGGGCCCGCACGTAGAGCTCGCCCCCGGCACCTTCGAGGCCACAGACGGCGTCGACCGCGTTGGCCAGGTTCAACAGCAGCTTGGCCGCCTTCCAGCGCACGATGTCGGGCCGCACCTCGGACTCGAACCCCGCCGAGCGGAAGGCCGCGGCGATGGCCTCCGCGGTGGGGTCGGCCTCGATGTCGCCGGTCCCGTCACCGCCGGCGGGATAGCGGCCGAGGTCGAGCAGCCCCTCGACGGGTGTCGAGTTGGCCTGCACCACCCCGGGCTCGACGTGGGTGGCCGGGAACATCACGCACACGCCGTAGACCGGGTCGAAGTGGCGCAGCAGGACGCGCTCGTTCTCGAGGCCGTTCTGGAGCGACACCACCGCGAGCCCGGGCGGGGCCACGGGGTCGAGGGCGGCGACCACGCCGGCGGTGTCCTGGCTCTTGACCGCCAGCAGCACCACGTCGTCGGCGCCGAGCTCCAGGCGCCCGACACGATCGACCACCGGGACGGCCAGGGTCACTTCGCCCGTCGGGCACTGGATGGTCAGACCCCGGTCCCGGATGGCGTCGTGGTGGGCACCACGGGCCACCAGCACGACGTCGTGGCCGCGCTGGAAGAGCCGCCCGCCGACCACTCCCCCGATGGCACCGGCCCCCACCACGACGAAGCGCATGGTGCGAGTGTGCCGCGTCGCCGCCGGCTACGCGCCCGAGGCCTTCGAGGCGCCGGTGAGCGCGGCCATGCCGGCCCGCCCCGCTTCGGCGATGGCCTCGCCGAGGGCCCGGTAGCTGTCGGCCCGGGCCGACGAGGACCGCCAGGCGAGCCCGACGGTGCGGGTGGGCACGTCGGGGCGCAGCTCCCGCACCACGACCCGCTCGCCCGGGTGGACGTCCCGTTCGATCGCGGTGGCGGGGAGGAGGGTCACGCCGAGCCCGGAGCCCACCATCTGCACCACGGTCGGCAGGCTGGTGCCCTGCACCTCGACGGTGCCGTCGTGGCCCGCCAGCTCACACACCGCGAGGGCCTGATCGCGCAGGCAGTGGCCCTCCTCCAACAGCACGAGGCGCTCGTGGGTCAGGGCCGAGAGCGCCGGTCGGCGGCCCCTGGCGAGGGGATGGCGCTCGGGCACGGCCAGCAGGAACGGCTCGTCGTAGAGGGCGAGCTCGTCGATGCCGGGCCGGTGCAGCGGCAGGGCCAGCAGGAGCAGGTCGAGCTCGCCGGCCTGGAGCTGCGCGATGAGCGACTCGGTGCGGTCCTCGCGGAGGTAGAGCTCGACGCCGGGATGGGCGCGCTCGACGAGGGGGATGGCCCGGGGCAGCACGTAGGGGGCGATCGTGGGGATGACCCCGAGGCGCAGGGAGCCCCCGAGCTCGCCCCCGGCGTCGCCGGCCGCCTCACACAGGTCGTCCAGCTCGCTGAGGATGCGCCGGGCCCGGGCCACGACCTCCTCGCCTGCAGGCGTCACCAGCACGCCGCGGTTGGTGCGCTCGAACAGCTGCGCCCCGAGCTTGGTCTCCAGCTCCCGGATCTGGTTGCTGAGGGCGGGCTGGCTGATGAAGCAGGCCTGCGCCGCCCGCCCGAAGTGGCGCTCGTCGGCCACCGCCACCGCGTAACGCAGCTGTTGGACGGTGGGGCGATTCATAACAAGAGGTTATCGCCGTGAGAGGAAACCGGAACTTCCCTGATCGGCGCGGGGGGAGGAGAGTGGCGGGTAGCGCTTGACCGACCCGCCACCAGCGCCCCGCCACCGAGGAGACCGACGTGTCCGACACCCATGACAAGAACGCCACCGCCAGCACCAGCGAGAGCGAGAACCCGGCCATCGACGCGCCGGAGCCCAAGCCGGGTCGCCCCCGCACCAACAAGGACTGGTGGCCGGACCAGCTCGACCTGTCCGTCCTCAACGCCCACGGGCCCCGCCCCACCCCGCTCGGCGAGGAGTTCGACTACGCGGAGGCCTTCGCCGGCCTCGACGTCGAGGCCGTGAAGCAGGACCTCGTCGATCTCATGACCGACTCGCAGGACTGGTGGCCCGCGGACTACGGCCACTACGGGCCGTTGTTCGTCCGCATGACGTGGCACGCCGCCGGCACCTACCGCATCGAGGACGGCCGGGGCGGCGGCGGTGCCGGCATGCAGCGCTTCGCCCCCCTCAACAGCTGGCCCGACAACGCCAACCTCGACAAGGCGCGCCGCCTGCTGTGGCCGGTGAAGCAGAAGTACGGCCAGGCCATCTCCTGGGCCGACCTGTTGGTGCTGGCCGGCAACGTGGCCCTCGAGTCGATGGGCTTCGAGACCTTCGGCTTCGCCTTCGGTCGACCCGACGTGTGGGAGCCCGAGGAGGTCATCTGGGGGCCCGAGGACACCTGGCTCGGCGACGAGCGCTACAGCGGCGAGCGGGACCTGTCGAACCCGCTGGGTGCGGTGCAGATGGGCCTCATCTACGTGAACCCCGAGGGCCCCAACGGCAACCCCGACCCGCTGAAGGCCGCGGTCGACATCCGGGAGACCTTCCGGCGCATGGCCATGGACGACGAGGAGACCGTCGCCCTCATCGCCGGCGGCCACACCTTCGGCAAGACCCACGGCGCTGGCGACCCCGACCTCGTCGGCCCCGAGCCCGAGGGCTGCCCTGTGCACGCCCAGGGTCTCGGGTGGAAGAGCTCGTACGGCAGCGGCAAGGCCGGTGACACCATCACCAGCGGCCTCGAGGGCGCCTGGACGCCGACGCCCATCACCTGGGACAGCAGTTTCTTCGACACCCTCTTCGGCTACGAGTGGGAGCTCACCGAGAGCCCGGCCGGCGCCAAGCAGTGGAGGCCCGCGGGTGGCGCCGGATCCGACGCGGTGCCCGATGCCCACGATCCCGACCGGCGCCACGCGCCGATGATGGCCACCACCGACCTCGCCCTGCGCTTCGATCCGGTCTACGAGCCCATCTCGCGGCGGTTCCACGAGCACCCCGAGCAGCTCGCCGACGCCTTCGCCCGGGCCTGGTACAAGCTCCTCCACCGCGACATGGGCCCGGTCTCGCGCTTCCTCGGACCGTGGGTGCCCGAGGCGCAGCTGTGGCAGGACCCGGTCCCGGCGGTCGACCACCCGCTGGTCGACGAGGCCGACGTGTCGGCGCTGAAGGCCAAGATCCTCGACTCGGGGCTCTCGGTCTCCCAGCTCGTGTCCACGGCCTGGGCCTCGGCCTCCACCTTCCGGGGCACCGACAAGCGCGGCGGTGCCAACGGCGCCCGCATCCGCCTCGCCCCCCAGAAGGACTGGGAGGTCAACGCCGGCGTCGGCGAGGTGCTCTCGGTGCTCGAGGGCATCCAGGCCGACTTCAACGCCTCGGCAACCGGCGGCAAGCGCATCTCGCTCGCCGACCTGATCGTCCTCGCCGGCTGCGTCGCCGTCGGTGAGGCCGCCAAGGCCGCCGGCGTCGAGGTGAAGGTGCCGTTCACCCCCGGTCGCACCGACGCCACCGAGGACCAGACCGACGCCGAGGCCTTCGCGGTGCTCGAGCCCCGCGCCGACGGCTTCCGCAACTACCTCCGCCCCGGCGAGAAGCTCGACCCCGAGACGCTGCTGCTCGACAAGGCCAACCTGTTGACCCTCACCGCTCCCGAGATGACGGTGCTGCTGGGCGGCATGCGCGCCCTCGCCGACGACGGCGCCCTCGTGGCGAACCACGGCGTCCTGACCAACGAGTTCTTCACCAACCTGTTGAGCATGGACAACGAGTGGTCGACGGCGGCCACCGAGCACGAGTACGAGGGCCGGGACCGGGCCACCGGCGAGGTCCGCTGGACCGCCACCGCGGTCGACCTCGTCTTCGGCCACCACAGCCAGCTGCGGGCCCTGTCCGAGGTCTACGCCAGCAGCGACGCCGGCGAGAAGTTCGTCCAGGACTTCGTGGCGGCGTGGGACAAGGTGATGATGCTCGACCGCTTCGACGTCAAGTGATCCGATCCACCACCTGACGTGGCGGCCCCGGTCCCCGGACCGGGGCCGCCGCTCCGCGTCCGTCCGCCCCCGATCGATCACGGCCGGAGACGGCCGACCGGGGCGGCGGTACCATCCGCCGGCGGGCGGACGACGGACCGAGTGACGACAAGGGGGAGCCCGATGGCCGAGCCGAAGACCGACCGCCCGCTGATGCCCGAGGGGTACGGGGTGCCCGAGACCGACGACGGGATGTTGGCGTGGGCCGAGGTCGAGGAGCGCCTCGTCGAGTCCACCCAGTACTGGATGGCCACCGCCCGCGCCGACGGTCGGCCCCACGTCGTCCCCCGTTGGGGGATCTGGCTCGACGGCGGCCTCTACTACGACGGCTCGCCGGCCACGCTGCACGCCCGCAACGTCGCCGCCCGCGGCGACTGCGTCCTGCACCTCGAGGACGGCTGGCAGGCCGTGATCGTCGAGGGCACCGCGGCGCCGGCCGAACCCCCGGGCCTCGAGCTCGGCGGCCGCATCGCCGCCGAGATGCGCCGGAAGTACGGCGAGAAGGGCTACGAGCCCGAGCCCGACGCGTGGGAGGGCGAGGCTTCGGGTGGCCTCGTGCGCTTCACCCCCGTCAAGGCGATGGCCTGGTTCGACTTTCCCGCCGACGTCACCCGCTTCCGCTTCGGCTGAGCGCCCCGCATCGGAGCCACCCTCCCGCAACGTCGGTGGGTCACCGTCCGTCGTGACTATGGCGGCGCCCACTGGGTTAGGGAGCAGGCCGATGACTGCCCCCGATTCCCACGCACGCCCTCCCGGCGTGACCGACGAGACCGTGGAAGCCCTCGGCAAGCTGTCCGAGGCGATCGAGTGGCTCGAGCGGGCCCGAGGTCGCCTCTACGACTTCCACCAGATGGTCGGGCACCTCGACTTCCAGATGGACGAGGCGGCCCGCCTCTTCCGCGAGGCCGGCCACGACGACGCCGCCGCCTGGGTCGAGGAGGAGGTGATCGGACGCAACGTCCTCGACGGTCGATGGACCTTCCAGATGGTCGAGGAGTTCGACGACCTGTACTACGGGCCGATCCGCGCGGGCGAACGGCGCCTCCTCGACGAGCTGGCCGACGGCCGGCGCCACCTCTTCGAGGCCGAACTGAAGGAGCAGCGCCGGACCCATGGCCAGTCCGGCCACGAGCGACGCCCGCCGGCGATGCACGAGCCCGCCCTCGGCGCCGGAGCGGAGGACGGCGACGCCGTCGTGATGGACCCGGGCGAGCCGGACCCGGCGACGATCCCGCGTGGGGCATGCCTTCTGACTACTGCCCGGCGGGGCCGGGTAGGTCCTGCGGACGCCATCAGAGGAGGCACCATGCCTGGAACCGACGATCGAGACCCCAGCGACGCCGAGCGCGCCCCCGCCAGTCGCGTCGGCGACGAGCTCCAGAAGCAGGTCGACGAGGGCGAGCAGGATCCGGAACGGGCCGAGGAGAAGGCCATCGCCGAGGCGGAGCGCAAGGGCTGGGACCAGGAGCAGACCGCCCGCGAGGGCGGCGCGAGCTGATCTCGGCGCCGGGCCGCCGGCCCTGGCGGTCCGGTGTCGAGCCGCGGTCGTCTGGGCGTCGGGCGGGCGCCGGGGCGGCGAGAACAGGGCGGCGCGAACAGGGCGGCGAAGGCAGGCGCGCCTCCCGGTCGGCCGCGGGGAGCGCCGGCGGCTGTGTCAGGCGAGGAGCGCCGGCGCGAGGCGGCGCCACGCCTCGCGGTCGACGGGGGCGCCCGGCGCGCCCAGCAGCTGCACGCACACGTGGTCGGCGTCGGCGTCGCGGTGGGCCTGTACCCGGGCCGCGAGGTCGTCCACGTCGCCCCAGGCCACCACCTCGTCGACGAGGCGGTCGCTCAGGTTCTCGACGTCCTCGTCGGTGAAGCCGAGGCGCTTCCAGTTGTTGGTGTAGTTCGGGAGCGTGGCGTAGATGGACAGGGCCTTTCGGGCCACGTCCCGGGCCGCGTCGGGATCGGTGTCGAGGACGACCCCCTGCTCCACGGCGAGCAGGGCATCCGGGCCCATCGTCTGGCGGGCGAGGGCGGTGTGCTCCGGGGTCACCAGGTAGGGGTGGGCGCCGGCCGAGCGGTCGCGGGCCAGCTCGAGCATCTTCGGCCCGAGGGCGGCGAGGCAGCGGGCCTCGCGGGGCACGCCGCCGGCATCGAGTCCGTCGAGGTAGGTGCGCATCGTGGACAGCGGCTTGTCCCACGACATCCCCTCGTGTGCGTCGATGAACGAGGCGTGGCTGATGCCGATGCCGAGGAGCAGCCGCTGCCGGTCGGCCGCGGACTGCGCCGCCCACCACTCGGCGGTCTCGGCCGGCGTGTGCATCCAGACGTTGAGGATCCCGGTGGCGATCTCCACCGACGACGTCGCCGTCAGCAGGTTGTCGAGCGACCCGAAGAGGTCCCCGCCGACGTCGGGCACCCAGAGCGCCGTGAACCCCAGACCCTCGAGCTCGGCGGCGAGGTCGGCGATCTCGGCGGGATCCCCGTAGCGGAGCTCGTGGGCCCAGACGCCGGTGCCGGTCAGTGACGGGTGCGCGCTCATGCGGTCACCGTAGGGGCGCGGCGGTGCGGGCCCTTGATCGGGCCGGGTCCCGATGAGTGCCGGCGGTGGCATCCGTCGGAACGGAGGCGGGCACCACCAACCGAAGAGGAACCTGCGATGGACCTGCCCCCGAACCTGCCCAGCGTCACCACCCGGGAGGAGTGGCTCGCCGCCCGGGTCGCGCTGCTCGCCGAGGAGAAGGAGCTGACCCGCCGGCGCGACGCCCTGAGCACCCGCCGGCGCTCGCTGCCCATGGTCCTCGTCGAGGAGGACTACCGGTTCGACGGCCCGGACGGCACCGTCCGCCTGCTCGACCTCTTCGAGGGCCGCCCGCAGCTGATCGTGTACCACTTCATGTTCCACCCGGAGTGGGACGAGGGCTGCTCGAGTTGCACTGCCGGCACCGATGAGCTGTCGCCCGGCTTCCTCGAGCACCTCCACACCCGGGACACCACCTACGCCATGGTCTCGCGAGCGCCCCTGGCCAAGCTCGAGGACTGGAAGGCGAAGCGGGGCTGGGACGTGCCCTGGTACTCGTCGGGCGACTCGGCCTTCAGCTACGACTTCGGCGCCACCATCGACGAGTCCCGCGGGTACGACACCTTCAACTACCGGACCCTCGACGAGTACGCCGCCCGGGGCGAGGAGTCGATGAAGACCGCCGACCAGCCCTACGACATGCCGGGGCGCAGCTGCTTCCTCGCCGTCGACGGCGAGGTGTTCCACACCTACTCCCAGTACGCCCGCGGACTCGAGAGCACCGGCGGGAGCTACTACTTCCTCGATCTCACCGCCCTCGGCCGCCAGGAGGAGTGGGAGGAGCCGCAAGGCCGCAGCGAGGCGGTCCGCTCCGCTCAGCCCGACTTCGCCACGTAGCGCGCCCTCCCCTTCCCACCGGTGAGATCCCCCGCACCGGTCACGCGAGGTCGGCGGCGTACTCGCGGAGGATCTCGGCAGTGGCCGCGTCGGCGGGGAGGAAGGCCTCGAGAGCCAGCTCGGCCAGCGTGATGTCGAGGGCGGTGCCGAAGGTGGCGATGGTGGTGATCAGCGCCAGGGGGCCCTTGGCCGACTCGAGCAGCATCGGCATGGCCACGTCACCGGCGTGCTCGCCACCTGCCCGGGTCTCGTCGATGCCCTGCTCCTGCAGGAGGCCGCGCAGCTCCTCCTCCAGCGCGCCAACCTCGGCGTCGCCGGTGATGAGGGCCTGGCGGCGGAGCCGGTCGAGCACGTGCCCGGCCCACTCCCCCAGGTTCCGGATCCGGGGGGCCAGGCCGTGCGGGTGCATGCTCACCCGCAGCACGTTGACGGGCGGCTCGAGCAGCTCGGGAGCGACGTCCTCGACGAGCACGAAGGCCGCCAGGTTGGAGGCGACCAGCTGCCACTGGCGGTCGACGACGATGGCGGGATAGGGCTCGTGGCCGGCGAGCACCTGATCGAGGGCGGTCCGCACGACGGCGAACGACGGGTCGTCGAGCGGGCTCTCCCGGAACGTGGGCGCGAATCCGGCGGCCACGAGCAGGTGGTTGCGCTCTCGCAGCGGCACGTCGAGTACCTCGGCCAGGTGGAGGACCATCTCCCGGCTCGGCCGGGCCCGGCCCGTCTCCACGAAGCTGAGGTGACGCGTGGTGACGCCGGCCTCGGTGCCCAACTCGAGCTGGGACAGGTGACGCCGCTGCCGCCACGACCGCAGCAGTGGACCGACCGACGGGTGCTCGGTGGTGGCGGTCATGACGCGGACGGTACCCACGGCGGCGGGGCAGGGCGATTACCTCCCAGGGAATCGCCACCGTTCCCTCCCGGGAGCACGATGGTGTCCATGCCGCCGCCGCCCGACGCCTCCGATGCACTCTCCCCCGCCGCCCTCGTCGCCACCATGCCCTTCGCCGTCGCCAGCGGCGTGGAGATCGACCGGGCCAGCGCCGAGGAGGTCGTCGGCGGGATGGACTGGTCGCCCGAGCGCTGCACGATCGGCGGCCTCCTGCACGGCGGCGCGCTGATGGTGCTGGCGGACAGCCTGGGCGCGGTGTGCGCCTTCCTCAACCTGCCCGAGGGTGCGGTCACGTCCACGATCGAGTCGAAGACGAACTTCTTCCGGGGGCTGCGTGACGGCGGCCGGGCCCACGCCACCTCGACGCCGCTGCACGTCGGGCGCACGACGATCGTCGTGCAGACCGACATCCGCGACGACCGCGATCGCCGCCTCGCCCTCGTCACCCAGACCCAGGCCGTCATCCCGCTCTGACCCGCCCACCAGCTGACCCGCCCCACCGACCCGGAAGGACTCCGCCATGCCCATCGACAACGCCCTCCTGCCCGCCCGGCCCGACGTCATCGCCGGGATGCTCGACGAGTACGACCGCTTCGCCGCCCTGGTGGCGCCGCTGACCGAGGACGAGTGGCGGGCGCCGACCCGCTGCGACGCCCCGGTCCGTGACGTCGTCGGTCACGTCGTGGGCATCGTCGAGGACGTGGCCGGCGGCGCCCCCGGCAGCCGTACCTTCGAGGAGGAGGCGGCGGCGCTGGGCGACGACGGCCCCGCCGAGGCGGTCGCCCGCCTGAACGCCGCGCTGGAGGGCCTGCGCGCCCTCGCCGCCGCCCTCGACGACGACGTGTGGAACGGCCCGAGCGGCGCCCCGGACCTGTCGATGGGCGACGGTGTGCTGACCCTCTGGTACGACACCTACGTCCACGCCGACGACATCGGCGTGGCCCTCGGCCGCCCGACCGAGCCGGGGCAGGGCGAGCAGGCGGCGCTCGCCTACGTCATGGGCCAGCTCGAGGCCCAGGGCTTCGGCCCCGCCCGCATCGAGCTCACCCGCGGCGACCACCCGACCATCGAGCTCGGCGGCGCCGACGACACCACCCCGACCGTGGCCATCGACCCCCACGACTTCCTCCTGGCTGCCACCGGCCGCCTCGACGCCGCGACGCTCGGCCTCGACCCCGCGGTCAACCTCTACCGGGACTGACCCCAGGCGCCGCCGCCGACTCCCCGCCTAGGGTCGGCGCCATGGCCACCACCCGAGCCGTCGCCCTGCTGCGTGGCATCAACGTGGGCGGGAAGAACCCGGTCCCCATGGCCGACCTGCGGGCGGCTGTGGAGGCCGCCGGGTACGGCGACGTGCGGACCTACATCCAGTCCGGGAACGTGCTGTTCTCCACCGGCGAGCCGGTCGCCGGCCTCGAGGAACGGGTCGAGGCTGTGCTCGAGGCGGCCTTCGGGATCCCGATCCTCGTCGTGATCCGCACCGAGCGGCAGTTCCGGGCCGTCGTCGCCAAGGCCCCGCAGGGGTTCGGGCAGCAACCCGACACCTACCACTCCGACGCCGTCTTCCTGAAGGCGCCGCTCACCGCGGCGCAGGCCATGAAGGTCGTGCAGTGCCGCGACGGCGTCGACCGAGCCTGGCCCGGCAGTGGCGTCGTCTACTTCCAGCGCCTGTCGGCCCAGCGCACGAAGTCCAAGCTGAACAAGATCATGGTGACCCCCGAGTACAAGCGGATGACCATCCGCAGCTGGTCCACCACGACCAAGCTCGTCACCTTGCTCGACGAGGGATGAGGCGGCGCCGACCGGGCGACGCGGAGAATTCCCGAGATTTCCCGGTCGAGGGTGTCGATCCGGGCGATGTCGTTCGTGGACACGGTGAGCGGCGCCACCCGGCTCCGTCTCACCAGCAGCAACGAACCGATCCGCACCTCACCCAAACCAAGGAGACCCCTCCGATGCCCCAGTACCTGATCTCCGTCTGGCACGACGACGAGTACGGCGAGAACGACTTCAGCGATCCCGACATCGCCCGCCTCGGCCAGCAGGTCGGCGCCCTGAACGAGAAGATGGAGGCCACCGGCGCCTGGGTGTTCGGCGCCGGCCTCCAGCCCGCCTCGACCGCCACCGTGGTGCGCAGCGCGGCCGGCGACGTGTCGATGACCGACGGCCCCTACGCCGAGACCAAGGAGCAGATGGGCGGCTTCTGGGTCATCGAGGCCGCCGACCTCGACGCCGCCCTCGACTGGGCGGGCCAGTGCGCCGCCGCGTGCGAGGGCCCCGTCGAACTGCGGCCCATGCAGGTCGAGCCGGAGCCCGAGGGCTGAGGCCACCGTTGGGCGAGCCCCGCGGCCACGGCGCCGCTGACGACCTCGACGCCGTCTACCGGCGGGAGGTCGGGCGCTGCACCGCCACCCTCGTCCGCATCCTCGGCGACGTCGACCTCGCCGAGGATGCGGTCGCGGAGGCCTTCGCCATCGCCGCCGAGCAATGGCCGGTTCGGGGCTTCCCCCCGAACCCGGGCGGGTGGATCACCACCACCGCCCGCAACCGGGCCATCGACCGGCTGCGACGGGAGGCGTCGCGGGACGACCGCCACCGGGCCGCTCACCGACTCCACGCCCTCCCCAGCGACGCCGATCCCATGGACCCCCTCGGCGACCCCACCGCCGGCCACCCCGACCTGGACGACCTCGACGGCTTCGTCGACGTCGTCCCCGACGACCAGCTCCGCCTGATGTTCCTCTGCTGCCACCCCGCGATCGCTCCCGACGCCCAGGTGGCGCTCACCCTCCGGCTGCTCGGGGGGCTGGACACCCCCGAGATCGCCCGGGCCTTCCTGGTCCCCGAGGCCACCCTCGCCCAGCGCCTCGTGCGGGCCAAGCGCAAGCTCCGCGACAACCACGCCCCCTACCGCATCCCCCGGGCGGCCGAGCTGCCCGACCGCCTCCACGCGGTGCTCTCGGCCATCTACCTCATCTACACCGAGGGCCACACCGCCACCTCCGGTGACGAGCTCACGCGGGTGGACCTCAGCCGTGAGGCCATCCGCCTGGGGCGCGTCCTGACCGAGCTGATGCCCGACGAGCCCGAGGCCGTCGGCCTGCTCGCGCTGATGCTGCTCACCGATGCCCGTCGCCCCGCCCGCACGGACGCGGGCGGCGCCCTGGTCCGCCTGGCCGACCAGGACCGCTCCCTCTGGGACCGGGCACTCGTCGACGAGGGCCACGGCCTCGTGCGCGCCTGCCTGCGCCGGGACCAACCGGGCCCGTTCCAGGTCCAGGCCGCCATCGCCGCCGTGCACGCCGACGCCGCCCGCGCCGACGACACCGATTGGGACCAGATCGTCACGCTCTACGACCTGCTCCTCACGCTGCGCCCCAACCCCGTCGTCGCTCTCAACCGGGCCGTCGCCGTCGGCGAGCGCGACGGGCCGGAGGCCGGCCTGGCCGCTCTCACCGAGCTGGACGCCGCCCAGCTCGACGCCTACCAGCCCTACCACGCCGCCCGGGCCGACCTGCTGGCCCGCGCCGGCCACCTCGAAGCGGCGACCGACGCCTACGACCGGGCGCTCACCCTCACCACCAACCCCACGGAGCGCGCCTTCCTCTCCGCTCGCCGCGCCGCCCTGGCCCCGCCCGCGGGCTGACGTCACCACCGAGCGTGGCGCCGGCGCCGGTCGCACCGGCCTGCCGAGCCCCGTTGGAGGAAATAGCCCCCGTAGACGGGAGGTATTTCCTCCAACGACTGGCGCCGGGGGGAAACCCCGAGCAGATCCGGCCGCCGAGCGTGGCGAGGCCGGTCCGGGTGGCATCCGGCACGAGCGGGCGGCCCCTTCTTCTTCGCGGCCGTTCTGCCGAGGCGCGCCGACCTGGACCACGGCGGCGACCGTGCCGGGCCTCCGCCTCCCGGCGCAGAGCGAGGTGCTGGCGCCGCCGCCGGCGGGGTACGGAACGCCGACCGGCCGCGCCCGCGGACGGGCCTGCCGACGCACAGGACGAGGAGCACGCCATGGCAAGTGAAGGGTTCCACGAACCGATCGAGCGACTGCCCGAGGAGGTGCTGGACCGCCACCGGGCGATCGCCTCGATCATGGAGGAGCTGGAGGCGGTCGACTGGTACGACCAGCGGGTCGCCGCCACCCAGGACGAGGAGCTGGCGGCGATCCTCGCCCACAACCGCGATGAGGAGAAGGAGCACGCGGCGATGGTGCTCGAGTGGCTTCGACGCAACGACGCCGAGCTCGACCGCCACCTGCGGACCTACCTCTTCACCGAGGGGCCCATCACCGAGATCGAGGCCGACGCCGAGGGCGACTGACCCGGGCACGGGCCCCGGCACGGCTTTCCACCCCCAACCACCCCGACCCACCCCGCCCCGCTCCGGCACGTCGCACGCGCCGACGGGTGCGGCCGCGCCCTACCGTGGGGGCCGGCCGACAGGGGGGAGGGTGGTGCCGGGCCCGCTGCTCGAGACGAAGCTGCACGTGCCCCGCCGGCGGCGCAACCTCGTCGCGCGCGCCCGGCTCCGTGTCCCGCTCGACGCCGACGCGGCCGTCACCCTCGTGTCCGCCCCGGCGGGCTTCGGCAAGACGACCCTCGTGGCCGACTGGGTCGGCGGGCTCGACGCCCACGTGGCCTGGGTCTCACTCGACGAACGCGACGACGAGCCCACGCAGTTCTGGACCTACGTGACCACGGCCCTGGGCCCGACAGGCGAGGGTGCGCTGGCCGAGCTCAGCGCCGCCGCGGTCGACCTCGAGGCCGTCCTCGCCGTGCTGGTCAACGACCTCAGCCGCACCGACCACGACGTCGTTCTCGTCCTCGACGACCTCCATGCCGTCGGGCGGGCCGAGGTCCACGAGGGCCTCGCCTTCCTCGTCGACCACCTGCCGGAGCGGATCCACCTCGTCGTGACCACCCGCTCGGATCCACCGTTGCCCCTGGCCCGCCTCCGCGCCCGAGGCGAACTCGTCGAGGTGCGGGCCGCCGATCTCCGCTTCACCCCCGACGAGGCCGGCGCCTACCTCAACGGCCCGATGGGACTGGCCCTCGACCCGGACGACGTCGCCGCGCTCGAGGAGCGCACCGAGGGCTGGGCCGCCGCCCTCCAGCTGGCGGCGCTGTCGATGCAGGGGCGGGGCGACCCCCACGGGTTCATCGCCGACTTCGCGGGGGACGACCGCTACGTCGTCGACTACCTCGCCGGCGAGGTGCTGGAGCGTCAACCCGAGGACGTCCACACCTTCCTCCTCGAGACGTCGATCCTCACCCGCCTGACCGGTCCGTTGTGCGACGCCGTCACCGGCGGCGGATCGGGCGACCGCGACGGCGGCGCGACGCTCGACTCCCTCGAGCGGGCCAACCTCTTCCTGATCCCGCTGGACGACCGCCGGCGCTGGTACCGGTACCACCACCTCTTCGCCGACGTCCTCCGCGCCCGCCTGCTCGACGAGCATCCCGAGCGGGTCGACGAGCTCCACCGCCGGGCGGCGGCGTGGTGGGACGAGCAGGGCGACCCGGCGGAGGCCATCGCCCACGCGCTGGCCGGCCACGACCCCGAGCGCGCCGCCGATCTCGTCGAACGCGCGGCTCCCGGCCTCCACCAGACGCGGGGCGAGGCCACCATCGCCGCCTGGCTCGACGCGCTGCCCGACGAGGTGATCGCCGAACGGCCGGTGTTGACCGTCGACCTGGTGGGCGTGCGCATGGTCCACGGACAGACCGCCGGCGTGGCCGAGCTGCTCGACCGGGCCGAGGTCCTCCTGTCTTCCGACGCCCCCGAACCCGCCGCGACGCCAGCGGCCGGGGGGCCCGCCGGGGCGCGCCCGGAGGGGGACGCCGAGCGCCGGCGGCGCCTTCCGACCCAGATCGCCGTCTACCGGGCCGGGCTCGCGCACCTGGCCGGCGACCCCGCGGCCACCATCGCCCACGCCGAGCGCGCCCTCGCCCTGATGGACGACGACGAGCACCTCAGCCGGGGCAGTGCCTCTGCGCTCCTGGGGCTGGCGCTCTGGAGCATCGGCGATCTAAGCCAGGCCGCCGACCGGTACGGGGAGGCGCTGGACGCGCTGGAGGCAGCCGGGCACCTCGCGGACGCGGCGGGGTGCGCGATCGCACTGGCGGACATGCGCCTCACCCTGGGTCGCCGGCGCGACGCCGCCGCCACCTTCGAGCGGGCCCTGGCGCTGGTCGAGCCGCCCGGGGGCCCCGTCCTGCGCGGCGCGGCCGACATGCACGTGGGCCTGGCCGGCGTCGCCCTCGCCGGCGGCGACCTCGCCGGCACCCGGCGGCACCTGGACGCCAGCCACGCACTCGGCGACAACGGGGCCCTCCCGCAGAACCCCTACCGGTGGCGGGTCGTCCGGGCCCACCTGTGCCAGGTCGAGGGCGACCTCGACGCCGCCCTCGCCCTGCTCGACGAGGCCGCCGCCGTCTACTTCGGCGACTACTCGCCCGACGTCCGGCCCGTCCCCGCCGTCCGTGCCCGCCTCCGGATCCGGCGGGGCGAGCTCCACGAGGCCCGGCGCTGGGCCGACGAGCGGCAGCTCTCCCCCACCGACGAGCACGACTACCTCCACGAGTTCGAACACGTCACCCTCGCCCGCCTGCTCCTCGCCGAGGGGTCCGCCGACGCCGAGCCGCTCCTCGACCGCCTGCTCGTCGCCGCCGACGCCGGGGGCCGGACCGGCACCGTCGTCGAGGTGCTCGTCCTCCAGGCGCTCGCCCGGCAGGCCCGCGGCGACGTCCGCGCCGCGCTCGTCCCGCTCGACCGTGCCCTCGAGCTCACCGCGCCCGAAGGGGACGTCCGCGCCTTCCTCGACGAGGGGCCGCCGATGGTCGAGCTCCTCCAGTTGGCCGCGAAGCACGGCACCGCCGCCGGGGCCGCGGCGACCGTGCTGGCAGCCGCCGAGGGCGATACCGACGCCGGCGCCTCCGGGGCGCCCGACCGCCCGGCGAACCAGGCCGGCCTGGTCGAGCCCCTGAGCGAGCGCGAGCTCGACGTCTTGCGCCTCCTCCGGTCCGACCTGAGCGGCCCCGACATCGCCCGCGAGCTGATCGTGTCGCTCAACACCGTCCGCACCCACACCAAGCACATCTACGCCAAACTCGGCGTCACCAGCCGCCGGGCCGCAGTCCGGCGCGCCGACGAGCTCGGCCTGTAGCGACCACCCGGGGGCCCGGGTCACCACGAAGATCACCACACGTGGTGATCCGCGCTCACCACATCGGTTGAGACGGTGCCTGCGTGCCAGCAGACGAGAACGGACCCGCCGACTACGAGATCCACGTCGAGGGCCACCTCGACGCTCGCTGGGCGACGTGGTTCGACGGGTTGACCCTGCGGGTCGAGGCGGACGGCACCACCGTCCTCCACGGACCCGTGGTCGACCAGGCCGCCCTCCACGGCGTCCTCCAGCGGCTGCGCGACCTCGGCGTGCCGCTGCTCTCGGTCACCCGGGTCCGCCCCCGTCCGCCGGCACCTCCGACCACGAGCCCCGGCTCCGACCCCGAAGGGAACCACCCATGACCACCGACGTCCGCACCACCGAAGCGACCGCCCCGCAGCACCGCACCCGCCCGGCCACAGGCGGCCGCCGCACGCCGATGACCCGGTCCCGCAAGCTCGCCCTCGCGGCCGGTGTGGCCTACCTGCTCACCTTCGTCTTCTCCATCCCGACCCTGGCCATGAAGGCGCCGCTGGACGACGCCGACTTCATCCTCGGCGCCGGCAGCACCACGGGGGTGACCTGGGCGGCCTTGTTCGACTTCATCTGCGGCGTGGCCGGCATCGCCTCCGCCGTCGCCCTGTACCCGGTCGTCCGGCGCCAGAGCCGCTCCAGCTCCCTCGGCTTCGTCGTCAGCCGGACCCTGGAGGGGGCCATCCTCACCGTCGGCGCCATCGCCGTCATGGCCATGGTGACCCTTCGCGAAGACTTCGTCGGCACCGGCGCCGAGGCGGCCACGTCTCTGAACGTCACCGGGCAGGCCCTGCTGGCCCTGCACGACTGGAGCTTCCTGTTCGGTCCCGGGATGATGCCCGCCATCAACGCTCTGCTGCTCGGCTCGCTCCTGTACCGCTCCCGCCTGGTCCCCCGCTGGCTTCCGACCATGGGCCTCGTCGGCGCCCCCCTCCTGCTCACCGCCAGCCTCGGCACGCTCTTCGGGGCCTGGGACCAGGTGTCCAGCCCCTCGGTGCTGGTCGTGCCGCTGGCGCTCTGGGAGCTGTCGCTCGGCTTCCTCCTGACCTTCAAGGGCTTCCGGCCCTCCCCGCTTCTGGACGAGGACGCCATCGCTCCGGCCTGACCTCACCGAGCAACGCCGAACTCGACGCAATGGCGGTCGGAATCCGACGGTCATTGCGTCGAGTTCGCGTCCAGCACGGCGGGGTTGCGGTAGGAAGGGGCCGATGAGCGCCGACGACTAGGAACTGTGGGCGGAGATCCGGACGCTCCGGCGCCGCCTCGACGCCGCCGAGGCGGTGCTCGCCATCCACGAGCTGAAGGCCCGGTACGGCGACCTCGTCGACTCCCGCTTCGAGCGGGGGCGGTTGAAAGACGAGGACGACCTGGCCCGCATCGCGGATGCCATCGCCGCCACCTTCACCGAGGACGGGGTCTGGGACGGCGGGCCGGCGCTCGGGACGGCGACGGGCCGGGCGGAGATCGCCGCCCGCCTGGCCACCTCGCCGCTCACGTTCTCCCGCCACCTCTTCGTGAAGCCGCAGATCCAGGTGGACGACGAGGCCACCCGCGCCACCGGGCGGTGGGACATCCTCGCCCCCTGCACGTTCGCCGACGGGTCGACGAAGTGGATGAGCGGCGTCGAGGACGACGTCTACGCCCGCGGCACCGACGGCGTGTGGCGCCACGAGCGCATGACCCTCACCACCGTCTTCCTGGCACCGTCCTCCGAGGGCTGGGGTCGCATCTTCGCCTGAGCCCGGACGCGTCGTGCCCGTGACCCGACGCCCGCGAGACCCTCAGTGGAAGGCGGACTGGAAGAGCTCGACGAAGTTGCCCGAGGGGTCGACCACCAGGACCTGGGCGCCGCCGGGGCCACGGACGACCTCGTTGCGGAAGGTCACCCCCTCACCCTCGAGGCGGGCGATCTCGGCGTCGAGGTCGTCGACGATCAGGTGGATGCGGTTCCAACCGCCCGCGCGTGGCCGCTCGCCGTCGGCCATGGGCTGCCCCGCCGAGCTGAGCGGGCCGCTCAGCAGCAGGCGGAGGTTGCCCCGGAGGACGTCGGCGAAGGCGGGCGACGCGTCGACGTGGGGCGTGAAGCCGAAGTGCGTGGTGTAGAAGTCGACGGACGCGGCGACGTCGTCGACCAGGTAGCGCACGCTGACGGTGTTCTCGGTGACGCGGGGCTCATCGGGCACGGTCCTACCTCTTTCCTGGTTGGTCCCTCGGTGGGCGTCGGTGGGCGGGGTCGGGGGCGTCGGCGGCGGGAAGGCCGAGGGCTGCGAGCGCGGCGAGGAGATGGGGGATGCGCACCTCGAGCTCGGACACCGTGCGCTCGAAGGCCGCCAGGGTGGCCTCGTCGGTGTCCCCCTCGGCCGCCGGGTCGCCCATGCTCCAGTGCGCCGCCACGGGTGCGCCGGGCAGCTCGGGGCACACCTCTCGCACCTTGTCGCAGAGGGTGACGACGACATCGAAGCGCCGGTCCGCCACCTCGTCGACGGCCTTGGTGCGGTGGGTCGAGATGTCGATGCCGCGAGCCGCCATCACCCGAACTGCATTCAGGTGGAGCGGTTTGGGATGGCTGCCGGCGCTGCGGGCCTCGACCGTCCCGCCCGCGACGTGGGCCAGGAGCGCCTCGGCCATCTGAGACCGGGCGCTGTTTCCGGTGCAGAGGAAGAGGACCCGCCGCCGCGGGTCGGTGGTGGGCAGCCGGGGCGCGGCCGGGGTGAGGCGCACCCCCGGGTGCAGCGCCTCCCCGGCGACGCGGAGCAGGTCGGCGCAGCGGTCCAGGTCCACCCGGTAATAGGTGTCGCGGCCGTCGTAGGCGCTGCGCCGGGCGGTGACCAGGCCGGCGTCGCGCAGCGCCCGCAGGTGGTACGAGACCAGGTTCTGGGGGCGGTCGACCAGGCGGACCAACTCGCCCACCCGTCGGTCGCTGCGGCCCAGCTCACCCAGTAGCTGCCACCGGACCGGGTCGGCGAGCGCCTCGAGCGAGCCGGGCGGCGTGCTGACGGCGGTGGCCATGGCCGGACAATACATCAAACAAGATTGATGCACTAGCGGGACGGACGGCGCCTACGGTGAGCGCATGGCCGATTCGCTGCCACCGATGCCCGAGGACTGGGACCGCGCGCTCGCCGTCGTGGCCCACCCCGACGACATGGAGTACGGCGCCGCCGCCGCGGTCGCCCGGTGGACGGGGCAGGGCAAGTGGGTCGGCTACGTCCTGGTGTCCGACGGCGAGGCCGGGATCCAGGCCATGGCCCCCGCCGAGGCCGGGCCGTTGCGCCGCCACGAGCAGGTGGCCAGCTGTGGCGTCGTGGGCGTCGAGGACGTCGAGTTCCTCGGCCACCCCGACGGCGCCATCGTCGAAGGCCTCGAGCTGCGGGCCGACCTCGCCGCCGCCATCCGCCGCCACCGCCCCGACGTGGTGCTGTCCATCAACTTCCGTGACTCGTGGGGCGGGCCGTCCTGGAACCACGCCGACCACCGCGCCGTCGGCCGGGCCCTGCTCGACGCGGTCCGCGATGCCGCCAACCCCTGGTGCTTCCCCGACCGCGGCGACGCGTGGGGCGGCGTCCGGTTCACGGCCTTCAACGCCAGCCCCGAGCCCACGCACGCGGTCGACGTCACCGCCACCTTCGACGCCGGCGTGCGCTCGCTCGAGTGCCACCGCACGTATCTCGACAACCTGGGTGGTGACATGGCCTCGCCCGCCGCGTTCCTCCGGGACAACGCCGCCGGCGCCGGCGAGCGCCTCGGCGTCGACCTCGCCGCCACCTTCGAGGTGATCGGCTGATGCCCGGCGCCGCTTCCGGGTACTCCGGCGGTACCGCTCAGCACACAGGGGAGTACCCGGAACGAAGCGTGTGGGTGGAGCAGGGAGGGTCGGGCCCGTGCGGCGGCTGATCCTCTGGGACATCGACGGGACCATCATCACCAGCCGGGGCGTCGGCCGGCGGGTGATGGAGGAGGCTGCCGCCGCCGTGGCGGGCCTGGCCGAGGTGCCGCAGATCGTGATGAGCGGCAAGACCGACCCCCAGATCCTGCGCGAGATCTTCACCGCCGCCGAGCTCGCCGCCGATCACATCGACGCGCTCCTCCCCGAGGCCATGGTCGCCGCCGAAGCGGCACTCGCCGCCGCCGAGGAGGAGCTCCGGGCCAACGGCAGCGTGCTGCCCGGCGTCGAGGAGCTGCTCGAGCGCCTCGACGCCACCGACGGCGTGCGCCAGACCCTGCTGACGGGCAACCTCACCGCCAACGCCGCGGTGAAGGTCGGCGCCTTCGGGCTGACCCACCTCTTCGACACCGAGATCGGGGCGTACGGCACCGATCACGCCGACCGGCTCGAGCTGGTGCCCATCGCCCTCGAGCGGGCGCAGCGCTTCCGGGGCGAGGCGTACGCGCCCGACGAGGTGTGGGTCATCGGCGACACCCCCAACGACCTCGCCTGCGCACGGGCCGGCGGGGTGCACTGCCTGCTGGTGGGCACCGGCGGCCAGGAGGGCCTCGAGGCCCTGGGCGCCGACGCGGTGCTGGCCGATCTGAGCGATGTCGATCGCGCGCTCGCCGTGCTGACCGGGTGACCAGCTGACCTGGCGCCCCGCGCCGGCCTTCGGCGACGACTCGGTTCCGCCGCAGTAGCGTCGCGGCCATGACCGCTCCTGGTTACGCACCGATGCCGGGGGCCGCCGCCCCGGCCAAGCTGCCCAAGGCCGGCTTCTTCTGGGCGCTCGGCATCTTCCTCGTCACCGCCGTCATCGGCGGCGTGCTCTTCGTGCTGGGCATCCGCCAGCTGGTGGAGGACATCGACGACAGCCAGCGCATCTCCGCGCCCGGCCAGGACGAGGTGCAGCTGGACACGGGGGACGCCTGGGTGTTCGCCTCCGTGCCCTTCGGGTCGGCCGAGGAGCTGGTGGACGTCCGCATCACCGACCCCGACGGCACCACCAGGACCCTCAGCCAGGAGACCATCCCCACCAGCTCGGCCGAGACCGACGGCGAGCAGTTCGTCCCGCTCGGCTTCTTCGACGTCGACACCCCGGGCACCTACGTCTTCGACATCGACGCGCCCGAGGGCACGGACGTGCGCGTGGGCACCCTGAACCTCGGCAAGATGCTCGGCTTCCTCTTCGGCGGCATGGCCGTCGGCTTCGTCGGCTTCGTGATCGCCCTGATCCTGCTGATCGTCACCCTCGTCCGCCGCGGCAACCGCAAGAAGCAGCAGCGCGCCGCGGCCTACGGGGGCGGCGGGTACCCCCCGGCCGGCGGCGCGTACGCCCCGAGCCCGGGCTACGCCCCGCAGCCCGCGCCGCAGCCCGCGGCGTGGCCGCCGCAGGAGCCGGCGCCCACCTGGCCGCCGCAGGACCCGGGCCCGCCGGCCTCGCCGCCCCCGCCCCCGCCGGCGCCCCCCACCGCCTGACCGATCCGTCCCGGGCGGTCAGTCGCAGCAGGAGCCGCGCCAGCCGCAGCCCGCACACCGGTAGTGCGCGTGCTCGGGACGCATCGATCCCCCGCACTGGGGGCACTCGCTGAAGATGGCGTGACGCGGCGTCTCGCAGACGACGGAGCCGGGCGCGACGGCTGGTGCGGGCGGGTGATCCGGCATGACAGGCGACGGTACCGCCGGCACACGAGCCGGTGGCGCACCCCTTGCCACGGCCACGACTGCGCTATACCTTGTAGTTCTATGCATTGTGCCGACAGGTAAAGGAGCGCCCGTGCAGATCGACAAGGACCTCGTCGCCGCGTCGGCGACTCCCCTGGTACTGGCCATCCTCGACGAGGGCGAGAACTACGGGTACGCCATCCTCAAGCGGGTCCGCGAGCTCTCGGGCGGAGAGCTCGAGTGGACCGACGGGATGCTGTACCCCCTGCTCCACCGCCTCGAGCGGCTGGGCCTGGTGACCACCGAGTGGCAGGTGCCCCCGGAGGGCCGGCGGCGGAAGTACTACGCCTTGACCAGCGAGGGCCGGACGGCCCTCGTCGAGCACAAGCGGCAGTGGGCGACGGTCACGCAGGCGCTGCGTGACGTCTTCGGGGGCGGGGACCTGGGGGCCCTGGCCCTCGGAGGAGCGTGACCATGGAGTCCCTCGAGCTGGAGATCGAGCAGTGGCGTTCGTACGTGGGCCGCCGGCCGGGCGTCGACGTCCACGACGTCGAGGAGCTGGAGAGCCACCTGCGGGACCAGATCGCCGACCTGCACGACGTCGGCCTCGCCGACGACGAAGCCTTCCTCGTGGCGGTCAAGCGCCTCGGCTCGGTGGACGACCTCTCCCACGAGTACGCCCGCGAGCACAGCGGGCGGCTGTGGAAGCAGCTCGTCCTCGCCGGCGGAGCGACCGGGGGCGGGTCCGACGCCCGGCTGGACGCGGTCGCCCGGGCCTGGCCCGAAGCCCTCGGGTTCGCAGTCGCCGCCGCCGTCGCCCTCCAGATCGCCCGCCTCCTGGCCGGGTTCCCCGACGACGAGCCCGACTGGCTGTTCCGCAACGCCAGTCTGTTCGTGCTCCCCTTCCTCGCCGCCTGGTTCGCCCGCCGGCGGCGGCTCTCGTCGACCGCGTGGCTGGCCACCGCGGGCGTCTTCGCCGGCCTCGCCGTTGCCGTCAACGTGTTCCCCTACGACGAGGACGCCGCCACCGAGGTCCTCGTGGCCACCCACCTGCCCGTGCTGTCGTGGTGCGTGGTCGCGTTCCCCTTCATGGGGGCCACCCTGCGCTCGCACGAACGGCGCATGGACATGGTGCGCTTCACCGGGGAGTGGTGCATCTACTACGCACTGATCGCCTTCGGTGGCGGCGTCCTCCTGGCCCTGACCCTGGCGGTGCTCGAGCCGACCGGCATCGACCCCGACACGGTCGCCACCTGGCTGCTCCTGTCGGGCGCCGCCGGCGCGGTGATCGTCGCCGCGTGGCTGGTCGAGGCCAAACAGCAGGTCGTCGAGAACATGGCCCCGGTCCTCACGATGCTCTTCACGCCACTGTTCGCGGCGATGCTCGTCGCCGCCGCGGTCGCCTACGCCGTCGACGGTCTGGGCGAGGCCTTCGACCGCGAGCTCGTCGGCGTCTTCGACGCGCTGATGGTCGCGGTGCTCGGCCTCGTGCTCTACGGACTCTCGGCCCGCGAGCCGTCGGATCGCCCCGGATGGATGGACCGCATCCAGCTCGTAGCGGTGGTCAGCGCGCTCGCGCTCGACGTGCTCGTGCTGGGCTCGATGGTCGCCCGCATCGGCGACCTCGGGCTGACCCCCAACCGCGTGGCCGCGCTCGGCCTGAACCTGCTGCTCCTGGTGAACCTGGCCGGCGCCGCCTGGCTCTCGGCACGGTTCCTCGCCGGACGGACCACCATCCACCGCCTCGAGCGCTGGCAGACGTCCTACCTGCCGGTGTTCGCCGCCTGGGTGGCGGTGGTCGTGCTCGTGCTCCCACCCGCCTTCGCGTTCTCCTGATCCCGCGCCCCACGGCCCGACGCGGTCAGGCGCCCCCGGCGTCGGCGGCTCGGGCCGTGTCCTCGGCCTCGACGACCACCTCCGCGAGGTCGGCGCCCGCTTCGACGTCGAGGTCGTTGGCCTCGGCCAGCCGCTCGGCGAGGTCGTCGCGGGCCTCGACGTCGAAGTCGATGCCCTCGGCCCGGTACGCGGCCCGGCCCACCAGGTGGGCGACGCTCGGCGAGGTGAAGATGAACGCGACGATGAGGACGACCTTCACGCCCGCACCGACCCCTTCGAGGGCGAGGGCCGCCGCGAGGCCGACGAAGGTGATGCCCAGGGTCGTGGCCTTCGTGGCCGCGTGCATGCGGGCGTAGACGTCCGGGAACCGCACCACCCCCACCCCGGCGAGGAGCACGAGCAGCGCGCCCGTGAGGGCGATCACGCCGATGACGGTGTCGGCCACGTCAGCCGCCCCGCCGCTCGATGAAGCGGGCGCCGGCCGCGGTGCCGACGAAGCCCGTGAAGGCGGCCACGATCCCCACGTCGAGGAACCAGGCGGCGTCGATGCGGATGGAGTGCAGCAGCACGCCGGCGACGATGGTGACGATGAGACCGTCGACCGCAACGACCCGGTCCGCGAGCGACGGCCCGACCACGGCCCGGACGAGGAAGCACAGGCCGGCGCAGACGGTGAGCACGAGCGCGACGGTGATCATCGACCTCTCCAGGACACGCTGTCGTCGAAGGTGAGGCCCTCGATGGCCTCGGCAGTCCCGAAGGCGCGGATGGCGAGCACCTCCAGGGTGCGGATGTCGGCCTGCACGCGAGAGACGTCCCGCACGTCGAGCGCGTGCACGAAGAGGGTGGGCGGGTCCTGGTGCACCTCGATGGTCAAGGTGCCCGGGGTGAGGCTGATGGCGTCGGCGATGAGGGTGACGACCGCGTCGGAACAGCCCTCGAGGGGAACGGCGACCACGCCGGTGTGCACCGCCGACCCCGGGGAGATCACCGCTCGGGCCACGACGACGGTGGACTCGACCAGCTTCCGCATGAAGTACAGGGAGAAGCGCAGCAGGGCGATGGGTCGCACGATGAGGCGGCCGGGTCGCTGACCGAACACGGCCACGATGGCGACGGCCACGACCACCCCGCTCACGACGTTGGCCACCGAGAGGTCCGACCACAGGCAGAGCCAGATGCCCACGAGGAACAGGACCCGAGCGACCCGCATCATCGGCCCAGCACCGCCTCGACGTACGCGGTCGGATCGATGAGATCGGCCGCGGCCCGCTCGGAGAGGTCGTAGAGGGGGCCGCTCGCCACGGCGATGCCCAGGCTGAGCACGACGAGCCCGCCCGTCGACCAGACCATGAGCGCCCGCCGGGGAGTGCTCAGCGCGGGGACCGCCGGTCCCGGCTCGTGCGCGCCCCAGAAGGCGTTGGCCCAGATCTTGCTCATGGAATAGAGCGTGAGGAGGCTGACCACGAGGCTCACCGCGACCACGGCGTACGCCTCGGCCCCGATGCCGGCGTCGACGAGGGCCAGCTTGGCCACGAACCCCGAGAACGGGGGGATGCCGGCGAGGCTGAGCGCGGGGAGCAGGAAGAGGATGGCGAGGAGCGGCTCGAGGCGGGCCACCCCCGACAGCTTGGCGAGGTTGGACGTCCCCGCCCGCAGTTCGATGAGCCCGGCGACGAGGAAGAGGGTGGTCTTCACCACGATGTGGTGGATGACGTAGAGCACCGCGCCCGCCAGGCCGACGAGCGTGAACAGCCCGAGGCCCATCACCATGTAGCCGATCTGGCTGACGATGTGGAACGACAGGATCCGCTTCACGTCGTTCTGGGTGATCGCCCCCAGCACCCCCACGAGCATCGTCAACCCCGCCACCACCAGCAGCAGGTCGCCGGGCTGGGTGTCCGGGGGGAACAGCAGCGTCTGGCTCCGGATGAGGGCGTAGACCCCGACCTTCGTGAGCAGCCCGGCGAAGACCGCGGTGACGGGCGACGGGGCCGTCGGGTACGAGTCGGGCAGCCAGAAGAACAACGGGAAGATGGCCGACTTGATGCCGAACACCACGATGAGCAGGACGGCGAGCCCGCTGCGCACCCCTGCGGGCAGCGCGGCGATCTTGTCGTTGAGGTCGGCCAGGTTGAGGGTGCCGGTGGCCGTGTAGACGAACGCCAGCGCGAGCAGGAAGAGGAGCGACGCGATCAGGCTGATCACGACGTAGGTCATGCCGCTGCGCACCTGCGCGGGCCGGCCCCCGAGGGTGATGAGGACGTAGCTCGCCATCAGGGTCACCTCGAAGGCGACGAACAGGTTGAACAGGTCACCCGTGAGGAAGGCCGCCGCGACCCCGGACGCGAGGATCAGGTACACGGGGTGGAACCCCACGTGCTCGTCCTCGGCCCCGGGCTGGCCGATGGCGTAGACCAGCACCGCCAGCAGCATGAGCACGGCGACCACGAGCATGATCGCGGCCAGCCCGTCGGCCACCAGGGTGATGCCGACCGGAGCGGCCCAACCGCCGACCTGGACGGATTGGATGCCCTCGGTGTCGACCCGCACGAGAAGTGCGACGCTCGTCACGGTGACGACCGCGAGGGTGGCCACCCCGATGACGCGCTGCGCCTGCCGGGACCGGCCGAGGCCGACCGAGAGTGCGGCGCCGAGCAGCGGGAGCAGGATGGGCACGGCGAGGAGGAGGCTCACGAGGGATGCTCCTCGCCGGCGTGCTCGTGGGACGCACGGGCGATGCGGCGGTCCTCGACGTCGTCCTCGACCTCGTCGTCCTCGGTGAACTGCCAGCTCCGGTAGGCGAGGGCCAGGAGGAAGGCGATGACGCCGAACGTGATCACGATGGCGGTCAGCACGAGGGCCTGGGGCAGAGGGTCGGCGAAGCGGTCGATGTCGCCGCCGACGAAGGCCGGCGCGCCCCCGTCGCCGCCCGAGAGCACGAGCAGGACGTTGATGCCGTGGCCGAGCAGGCCGATCCCGATGATGATGCGGCTGAGCTGGCGGCCCAGCAACAGGTAGGTCCCGCAGGCGCACAGGAAGCCGGCGGTGATGACGAGGAGGACGTTCACCGCGCGCCCTCCCCGTCCGAGGCGGGATCATCGGCCTCGGCGAGATCCGCGGGCTCGGTGCGCTCGTCACCGAGGCCCTCGAAGATCATGAGGACGAGGCCGATCACGATCAGGTACACCCCCGTGTCGAACACGGTGGCGGTCGTGGCCTTGACCTTGCCGAGCAGCTGGAGCTGGACCTCGTAGGCGTCCTGGTTCAAGGGGCCGTCACCGAGGGCGAGGGGGACGAGGGCGGTGACGACGGCGAGCGCCAGGCCTGCAGCCAGGAAGGTCCACGGCTGGACGTTCACCAACGAGCGCACCTCGTCGATGCCACCGGCGATGTAACGGAGCGCCACCGCGGCGGACGCCACCAGCCCTCCCACGAAGCCACCGCCCGGTTGGTTGTGCCCGGCGAAGAGCAGGTAGGCGGAGAGCACGAGGGTGGCGTCGAAGAGCAGGCGCGTGGTCGTGTCGAAGATCAGCGATCGGCGCGGCGTCACGGTTCGACCTCCTGCGGTGCCGGGTCGGCGCGTCCCGGCGATCGTGAACCAGGGGCTCGACCCGCCCGGGCCAGCGCGGTGATGCCGATGGCCGCAGCGACGAGCACGGTGATCTCGCCGAGGGTGTCGAGGCCGCGGATGTCGACGAGGATGACGTTGACGACGTTCTTGCCGTCGCCGTCGGGCAGGGCCCGCTCGGACATCTCGCGCGAGACCGGCGCCTCCGTCCGTGCGCCCGCCGTGGCGAAGGCCGCTGCGGCGATGACGACCCCGACCGCGGCCGACACGGCCACCCTGGCGACCCCCTCGAGCACCGGTGGCCGCCGTCGCTCGAAGCGATCGGGCAGTCGACGCAGGACCAGGAGGAACACCACGACCGAGAGCGTCTCGACCGCGAACTGGGTGAGGGCGAGGTCGGGGTCGCCCTGCACCACGAACAGCGCGGCCATCCCGTAGCCCACGACCCCCAGCAACAGCACCGCGGCGAAGCGGCGGGTGGCCAACGTGGCGGCGAGCGCCCCGGTCACGAGGAGCACGGCCACGGGCACGTGTGCGGGCCGGGCGATGGTCTCGGGCAGGCCCGACCACCACGGGCCCGTCACCATGGCGAGCCCCGGAGCCAGAGCGGCGGTGGCCATGATGATCGTGGCGTAGACCGGCAGCGATCCCGACTGCACGATGCTGGTGGTGCGGGCCGCGAACCGCAGGACGCCACGGACGACGCCCTCGTACACCTCGAGCCCGGTGATGGTCGGCGCCAGGCGGGCCTGGGCGCGTCCGACCGGGCGCCGTGCCGCGAAGATCGCCACGCCGGCGGCGAGGGTGGCCATCGACAGCAACAGCGGCGCGTTCACGCCGTGCCAGAGCTTCAGGTGCGCGCTCGCCTCGGGATCCAGCGCGCCGGCGGCGGCGTCGACGAGCCCGGACCACAGCGCCGGGGCGATCCCGAGCACCATCGTGGCGGTCGCGACGATGATCCCGGGAAGCACGAACCAGGTGGTCGGGGCGTGGTCGGCCACCCTCCGCTCGGTCTCGCCGGCCACCGCACCCGGCCGGAGGAGGGCCGCGACGAAGAGCAGGCTGTACGCGACGGTGAGCATCGAACCGGCCACGATGCCCACGAGCACCAACCGGTCGCCGGCGCCACCTTCGACGAAGGCGGTGTAGGCCTTCTCCTTGGCGATGAACCCGGCGGTGAGCGGGACGGCGGCCATGGACGCGGCGCTGATCACCGCGACGGCACGGGTCGGGCCCCACCCCTGGCCGAGGGCCGGCAGCTCACGGATGTCGCGGGTGCCGGTCTCGTGGTCGACGATGCCCACGACCATGAAGAGACCGACCTTGAACAGCCCGTGGGCGAGGAGCAGCGCGCACCCCGCGGCGGTCGCCTCCGGCTGCCCGATGCCCAGCAGGACCATGAGGAAGCCCAGCTGGCTGATGGTCCCGAAGGCCAGCAGCTGCTTGAGGTCGAAGGGTCGCAACGCCCGCAGACCACCGGCGACCATGGTGAGGAGGCCGACGCCCACCACCAGCGGCCGCCACACGCCCACCAGTGCGAACGCCGGCGCGAACCGGGCGACGAGGTAGACCCCGGCCTTCACCATCGCCGCCGAGTGCAGGTAGGCGCTGATCGGGGTGGGCGCCACCATCGCGCCCGGCAGCCAGCTGTGGAACGGGTACTGCGCCGACTTCGTGAACGCTCCCAGCAGCACGAGCACCAGGGCGATCGCCGCCGCCGTCCCCGTGGGTGGGTCGGCCAACAGCTCGCTGATCTGGTACGTGCCGGCGTCCTGGCCCAGCACGACGAACCCTCCGAGCATGGCCAGGCCGCCCATCCCCGTGACCAGGAGGGCGTGCAGCGCCGCCGCCCGGGCATCGGGGTCGGCGTCGTCGATGCCGATCAACAGATACGAGGTGACCGAGGTGAGCTCCCAGAACACGTAGAGCAGCAGCAGGTTGTCGGCCAGGACGACCCCCAGCATCGAGCCGGCGAACAGGGTCAGCAGTCCCGCGGCCCGCCCCGCCTTCGGTGCGTGGGCGAAGTAGTGCCAGGCGTAGACGAACACCAGCGTGCCGATGCCCGACACGAGGACGATCATCAGGAGCGAGAACGCGTCGAGACGCAGATCGAGGTCGAGCCCGAGTTGCGGCACCCAGGACACCGAGGACGTCACCGGGTCGCCGTCGAGGACCGGTCCGGCAAGCGCGAGGGCGGCGACCACGGTCACCGCCGGTGCGAGGCCGCCGATCAGGAGGCCCCAGCGGCCGAGACGACGGCCGGCGGTCAGGACCACCGAGCCGAGCACGGCGTGGAGCCCGATGAGTGCGAGCAACACGGCTACCCGGGCCCCCGAAGCGCCTCGATGGCGCGGCCGTCATCGCAGGCGACGAGGAGCAGCCACGTGTCGGTGCGGGACGCGCTCGCGTGCGGGTCGTTGTGGGGGTGCATGAGGGCCCGTTCCAGGGGTCGGCAAGATCACGCCGACCAGGCTTCCCGGCACACCGAAACCCTTTCTACCCAGCGGTTACGTGATTCATGCACCGAGATCCCGGTCGAGCGCGCCCCTCACGGAGCAGGGTCCTCGCCCTGCCCTGGCCGTCAGGCGCCGGCCGTGAGCTCGGAGGCCTCGATGGCGTCGATCGATCCCGCCAGCAGGTCGGCCGTCCTCTGGAGGTGCTCGGTGAGGAGCCGGACGGCGAGGTCGGCGTCGCGGGCCAGCGCGGCGTCGCAGATGGCCTTGTGCTCGTCGGGGGTGGCGCGGGGCCGTTCGCGTCGGGGCAGCAGGCTGGACCAGTAGCGGTAGAGCTCGGAGGCGTCGTAGAGCTGGCGCCGGAGGCGCTCCAGGATGGGACTGCCCGCCGCCGACGTGAGCGCGGCGTGGAACGCACCGTGTGCCGCCATCCAGTCGGTGTTCCCGGTGCCGTCGTCCAGGAACATCGGCGTCGCCGAGAGCCGGTGGTGGGCAGCCACGAGGTCGGCCTCCCAGCTGACGTCCCCTTTGGCGATCGACTCCCGCAGCGCCAGCGTCTCGAGCTGGACGCGCACCCAGGTGAGGTCCCGGAGGTCCTCCAGGGACACCGGGCGGACCCGGAACCCCCGTTGGGGCGATGCCTCGACGAGGTCCTCGGACGCCAGACGGGTCGTCGCCTCGCGGACGACGCTCAGGCTGACGTCCTGCTGCTCGGCGATCTCGTTGAGCTGCAGCCGCTCGCCGGGCAGGCGGCGTCCGAAGAGGATGTCCTCGCGCAGCGCGGCGTGGACCTCTTCGACGAGCGAGCGGCCTCGCCGGGCGCGTGCCATGTGCGGAAGCTCCTCGAATCGACGGACGGGGACGAAATCGATCCTACGGGCCGGCGCAGGGTCAGCGACCGGCCGGGGCGGCGAGCACGTCGCGCAGGGCGGCCAGCAGCCCGTCGACGTCGGCGGCCGCCGGCGCGGTGCCGAACACGGCGAAGTCCGGGCGTTGGAGCGCGGCCACGACGCCGTGGGTGGCGAACCACGACCCGTAGGTGCCGTCGACGTCGACGACGGTGGTCGCGGCCGCGCTCGGCTCGGAGCCGGGCGCGGCCCCGGCGCGGTCGCCGGTCAGCCCGGCCGCGCCTGCCGCCACGACCGTCACGACGGCGCCGCCGAGGTCCTCGAACCACCGGGCCAGGGCCGGGTCGAGCCCGTCGGCCACGCCCGGCTCGCTGATGACGAGTCGCCAGCCGCCGCCGACCACGTCGTCGAGCAGGGCCCGGCGCCCGCCGGCCTCGACCTCCGCCTGGAGGAACAGCTCGCCGGCCTGCGGCGTGCCCGCCAGGACGACGCCGTCGGCGATGCCGGGGAAGGGGGGGATCTCGGAGACCGAGCCGTCGAACACCGCGGTGAAGGCTTCGTCGCGGGCGGCGGCCTCGTCGGGGTCGGTGACGCAGATCAGCCCACCCATGTCCATGGCCACACCGATGACCGCCTCCATGTTCGGGGCGCGCTCGATGCCGTAGGTGTCGAGCAGCGCGTCGGGCGCCATCCCGCGGAGCACGGCGTCGAGCTTCCAGGCCAGGTTGGCGGCGTCGCGCATCCCGGCGCACATGCCCTGGCCGGCGAACGGCGGGGTCTGGTGGGCGGCGTCGCCGGCGAGCAGCACCCGGCCGCGTCGCCACTCCTCGAGCCAGCGGGCCTGGAAGCGGTAGACGGCGTGGCGCTCGAGGGTGCAGTTGTCGGGCCGGGCGTCCCACGGCTCGAGCAGGCGCCAGGCCATGGCCTCGTCGTCGAGCTCGACGGCGGTCTCGCCGGGCAGGGCCATGAACTCCCAACGCCGGCGCCCCGGCCCGCCCGAGACGACCGTCGTGGGACGCGCCGGGTCGCACACCTGGAAGTTCACGGGGTCGTAGACCCGCGGCTCGTCGAACACCACGTCGACGATGAGCCAGTCGTAGAAGAAGGCCTTGTCGACCATGGCCAGGCCGAGCAGGTGCCGCACCGTGCTGTTGGCCCCGTCGCAACCCACGACGTAGCGGGCCCGCACCGGCTCGGACCGGCCCACGCCCTCGCTCTCGACGAGCACGGCGCCGTCCTCCTCGACGAGGTTGGTCACCGCCACACCCCGGCGCACCTCGACCGACGGCAGCGCGTCGACCCGGTCGAACAGCACCTGCTCGAGCTGGGGCTGGGAGAACATCGACGACTGCGGCCAACCCGACAGCCCGCGGCCGACCCGGCCGACCCGCATCAGCGGGCGCCGGTCGGCGGTGAGGAAGTCGTAGACCTCGGCCGGCTCGACGATGGCCGACACCTCCTCGGCCACCCCGCACGACTGGAGGATGCGGTTGATCTCGTGGTCGAAGTGGACCGCCCGGGGCAGCGGGTACGGCTCGTGGTGGCGCTCGAGCACCACGACCCGCCGGCCCTGCTGGCCGAGCAGGATGGCCAGCACTGCGCCGACCGGGCCGTAGCCCACCACCGCCACGTCGTAGATCTCGGGCTCGTCGCTCATCGTCCACCCTCCTCGCGCACGATCGCCAGATCGCCATCCTCGTGCGCGCGCCGCAGCGCGCGCTTGTCGAACTTGCCCACCGAGGTCCGGGGGATCGCCTCCACGAAGGCCCAGGACTCCGGCAGCTGCCAGCGGGCGAACCCGTCCGCCAGCGACGCCTTCAGGTCGCCGGGGGTGACGTCGCCGTCGACCACCACGCAGGCCAGCGGGCGCTCGTCCCACCGGGGGTCGGGGATGCCGATGACGGCGGCCTCGACCACGCGGGGGTGGGCCATGATCGCGTTCTCGAGCTCGACCGAGCTGATCCACTCGCCGCCGCTCTTGATCACGTCCTTGGCCCGGTCGGTGATGGCCATGAAGCCGTTGGGCGTGACCGTTCCGACGTCGCCCGTGCGCAGCCAGCCGTCGTGGAACTTCTCGGCCGCTGGGTCGTCCCAGTAGGCGGTGGTCACCCAGGGGCCGCGCACCTCGAACTCGCCGACCGCCTCCCCGTCCCAGGGGAGGGGCTCGCCTCGGTCGTCGACGATGCGCAGCTCGACGCCGGGCAGGACCCGGCCGGTCCTGGCCCGCCAGCCGAAGTCCTCTTCGCTGCCCTCCACCACGGCCGGCGGCGGGTGGGCGACCGCGCCGATGGGCGACATCTCGGTCATGCCCCAGCCCTGCAGCAGGCGCAGCCCGTCCCGCTCGGCGAACCGCTCCATGAGCGAGCGGGGGACGGCGGCGCCGCCGCAGACGACCGCCCGCAGCGACGAGAGGTCGAGCTCGTGGTCGTCGCCGTAGCGGTAGATGTCCGACCACACCGTCGGGACCGCGGCAGACAGCGTCGGGCGCTCGGCGGCGATGAAGCGGACCAGGGGCTCCGCCTGGAGGAAGCGGTCGGGCAGGTGGAGGTCGGCACCCGAGAGGAACGCCGCGTAGGGCAGGCCCCAGGCGTTGGCGTGGAACTGCGGCACGATCGTGAGCACGGCGTCTCCCGGGGCGAGCCCGAGAACCGCCGGCGTGCACACCGCCAGCGAGTGCAGGAAGGTCGAGCGGTGCGAGTAGGCGACGCCCTTGGGGTCGCCGGTGGTGCCGCTCGTGTAGCACATGGCCGCGGCGGCCCGTTCGTCCGGCTCCGGGTAGGCGAACCCCGGCGCCTCGGCGGCGAGCAGCTCCAGGTAGCGGTGGACCGGCTTGCCGGTGGCCTCGAGCGGGCCGGCGTCGCCGGCGCCCACGACGATCCACGCCTCGACCGTCGTGAGCTGGTCGGCGACGGCGCCGATCACGGGTACGAGCGAGTCGTCCACCAACACGATGCGGTCCTGCGCGTGCCCGACCACGTAGACGAGCTGCTCGGCGGAGAGCCGGATGTTGAGGGTGTGCAGGATCGCTCCCATGCACGGCACCGCGAAGTAGGCCTCGAGGTGCTCCTGGTTGTTCCAGAGGAAGGTGCCGACCCGGTCGTCCTCGCCGATGCCGAGGCGGGTGAGGGCAGCGGCGAGGCGGTCGGCGTTGGCGGCCACCTCGGCGTAGGTGGCGCGCCGGCAGCCCTCGCCGGTGAAGGTCACGCACTCGGCGCCGCCGTGGACCGTGCGGCCGTGGCGGAGGATGGCGTTGACGGTCAGGGGCAGGTCGCCCATGGTCGCGGGGATCATCGGTGCGCCTCCTCGGCGGCGGGTGGGATCGAGCGGTGGGTCGGGGCGCCGGCGGCAGCGTCCGGTTCGTCCGGCACCTCGTCCACCTCGCCCAGGTAGCTGGCGTGCAGGAGGGACACGTCGTCCTGGAGCGACGCCGCGGTGCCCTCGAGCACGCACCGCCCGTGGCGCAGGACGTAGGCCCGGTCGGCCACGGCCAGGCCGAGGTGCACGTGCTGTTCGACGAGGAGGACGCCCGCACCCTGCTCGTCGGCGACCCGGCGCACGATGGGCAGCAGCCGCTGGACGACGACTGGCGCGAGCCCGAAGCTCAGCTCGTCGATGAGGAGCAGGCGGGGCCGGCACTGGAGCGCCCGGGCGATGGCCAGCATCTGCTGCTGGCCGCCGGACAGGAGCCCGGCAGCCACGTGGCGACGGTCGGCGAGCTCGGGGAACACCTCGAACGGGTCGGTGTCCGAGCGCCGGCGGCGGCCGACGAGGGCCAGGTTCTCGCGCACCGTGAGCTTCGGGAAGAGGCCGCGGTCGTCGGGGACGAGCACGGCGCCGCGGCGGGCGACCGCCGGGGCGGGCCGGCCGTCGAGGCGCTCGCCGTCGAGGCGGACGGACCCGGCGATCGGGCGCAGCGTGCCCGTGAGGGTCAGCAGGGTGGTCGTCTTGCCGGCGCCGTTGGCGCCGAGCAGCGACACCACCTCACCGGCCTCCACCCGTAGCTGCAGGTCCCGCACGACGACCGAGTCGCCGTACCCGCTGGTCAGCCCGTCGACCTCGAGCAGGCTCATCGCTCCCCCGTCCCACCCGCGGTGTCCGTGCCGGTGAGGGCGTCGTCGCCCAGGTAGGCGGCGATCACCCGCTCGTCGGAGCGCACCGCGTCCGGCGGTCCCTCGACGAGGACCCGGCCGAAGTCGAGGACGATCACGTGGTCGCACGATCCCAGTACCAGGCCCATGTCGTGGTCGACGAGGAGCACGGTGACCCCGGCGTCGACGATGGCCCGCAGGTGCTCGCCGAGGGCGAGGGTCTCGGTGCTGTCGAGGCCGGCGGCGGGCTCGTCGAGCAGGAGGAGCCGGGGGTGGGCGGCCAGGCCGCGGGCCACGCCGACGAGGGTCCGTTCGCCCTGCGACAGCTCGGCGGGCAGTGCGTCGGCGGCGTCGGTGAGGCCCAGAAGGTCGAGGGCGGCGTCGATGGCCGACTCGTCGTCGTGCCAGCGCGGGGCGACCAGGTCGCCGAGCGACTGCCACCACGTGCGCCGGTTGGCCGCGGCCCGGAGGTTGTCGCGGACGGTGAGGTCGTCGAAGAGCTCGATGGACTGGAACGTGCGGATCAGCCCGAGGCGGGCCCGCCGGTACGGGGCGAGGCCCCGGAGCTCGCGACCGTCGAAGGTGACCGAGCCGTCGGCCTGGGGCAATCCCCCCGTGACGGCGTCGATACAGGTGGTCTTCCCGGCGCCGTTCGGCCCGATGAGGCCGACCAACGTGGCGGCGGGGACGTCGAAGCTCACGCCGTCGACCGCGGCGACGCCGCCGAAGGCCACGTGCAGGTCGCGCACCGCCAGCAGCGGCGCCGAGCCGGTCACGCCTCGCTCCCGGCGAGGGCAGGGGCAGCCGGCCCCGACGACGGGACGGCGGGCACGCGCACCGACGCCGGTGGTCGCTCCGTCCGCCGCCGGCGGGCAGCGGCGAGGCCGTCGGGATTGAGCACCGCGCTCACCACCACGCCGAGGCCGGCGATCAACGGCTGGTACCGGCCGAGCTCGAACCACCGCTCCAGGGCGGTGAAGCCGAGACCACCCGGGGCCAGCAGGAAGCCGGCGACGAGCACGCCGGGGATGGTGGCGATGCCGCCGATGTAGGCGATCGACAGCAACATCAGGCTCACGAAGATGGAGAAGCTCTCCGGGGAGAGCCGTCCCTGCTGGTAGCCGATGAGCCCGCCGGCCACGCCGGCGACGAAGGCCGACAGGGCGAAGGCGAGCAGCTTGGTGGCGGCGGCGTTGATGCCGATGGCGCCCGCGGCCCGCTCGTTCGAGCGGACCGCGAGGCAATGAGCACCGGTGGCGCTGCGGCGCAGGTTGACGGCGAGGACCGCGAGCAGCACGAACACAGCGAGAGCCACGAGGCCGAACACGATCCGGGGGTAGTCCGCCGGCGCCGACCCGTTGATGCCCACGTCGAGCCCGAACAGGTCCGGCGCGGGAACCGAGACGCCGGCCAGCCCGCCCGACACCGTCTCGCTGCGGAACACGAAGGCGTCGAGGGCCACGCCGGCGCCCAGGGTGACGATGGCCAGGTTGATCCCCCGGATGCGCAGGGCGGGCAAGCCGATGAGCAGCCCGATGGGGACGGTCACGAGCCCCGCGACGAGCAGGCCCACCGGGAAGGGCAGGCCGATCGCGTCGAGCAGCTTGGCCAGCGTGAAGCCGCCGATCCCGGCCAGCGCGGCCTGGGCCAGCGAGACCTGGCCGACGAAGCCGGTCAGCACCACGAGTGAGAGGCAGACGCAAGCCGTGATCAGGCTCTGGATGACCGCGGCCCGCCACCCCGCCTGCGTCACGACCAGCAACAGGGCGGCAGCCGGCGTGAACACCGCGAGGGCGAGCCACGGCCGCTGCGGGAGCGGCGCCCGGGGCAGCCGGCCCTCGGAGGACTCGCCCCGGGTGGGCAGGCCCGCGCCCCGCACCAGCATGGCGCCGACGATCACGAGGAAGGGCAGGACCTCGGCCACGCCCTGCTGGGGGAACCAGTCCCACGTCGTCGCCGCGTCCACGCACAGCGACTGGCCGATGCCGATGGCCAGGCCCGCCACCGCGGCGACGAGGAAGGACGAGAGCCCGGCCACCAGCACGGCGGCGAGCGCCGGCACGATGGCCAGCGTCAGGGTGCTCGGCGTCAGCGAGGTGATGGGCGCGGCGAGTACGCCCGCGAGTGCGGCCAACGCCGAGGCGAGCGCCCAGTTGGCGACCTCGCTGCGGATGGGCCAGAGACCGAGCAACGCCGCCGCCCGCTCGTTCTGCGCGGCGGCCCGGGTCACCACCCCGAAGCGGGTGAAGCGGTAGAGCAGGGTCAGGCCCACGGCGAGGAGCACGGCGATGCCGGCCACGAGGAGGCGGTCCTGGCCGACCGAGGCACCGAGCACCTCGACGTTCCCCCCGGCGAACACCGGCGGCGTCGGTCGGGCCGAGGTGCCGAAGTGCAGGACCGCTACCGCCTGGAGGGCGAGCATGAGGCCGATGGAAGCCACGACCTTGGCCAGCGCGGGGGCGTGGCGGAGCCAGCGGAAGATCGCCGCGTGCACCACCACGCCGAGCAGGGCGCCGTAGACCAGGGTGATCGCGAGCGCCGGCCCGAGGGCGAGGCCCCCGTCCGCCAGCGGGAGCCGGTGGGGCAGGCCGATCACCGGCAGCACCAGGTCGCCCGTCGTGCGCAGCTCCGAGAAGCAGTAGGCGCACAGCATGGCCATGGCCCCGTAGGCGAAGTTCACGACGTTCGACGCCTGCCACTGCACGATCAGACCGACGGCGAGCAGCGCGAAGACCGCGCCGGCGCCGAGGCCCAGCAGTGCGTAGAGGACCAGGTCGCTCACCGGAGGGCCGCCGTCACCCGAGGTCGATGTCGGCGGTGCCGTCGAACCAGTCGCCGCCGACGTCGACGACCTCACCGTCCTGCACCTGGAGGATGCGCTGGCCGGTGACGCACACGGACGGCGCCAGCGAGATGGGCTGATCGCAGGAGATGGGTCGGCCCATGAAGTTGGGCACGTCGCGGGCCTCGGCGAAGGCACCGGCGAGTGCCGCCGAGTCGACGCCCTCGGCACCCAGGTCGTCGATGACGGTCTTGAGGTCGACGATGCCGGCGAAGGCGTTGCTGGCGAACTCGGACAGCGGCACGGCCTCGTCCTGGCCGTCGACGACGCGGCGGTAGGTGGCGACCTGCTCGTCCGCCTCGGGCTCGTAGGGGTTCAGGAACGAGAAGCCGACGAGCACGTCGGTCGCCGCGGCGCCGGCGGTGTCGAGCACCTGGGGGCTGGCGCAGATGCCGGGCACCAGGAGCGGCACGTCGGGCGCCACCGAGGCGTGGGCCTGGAGCACCGGCACGCACAACTGCTGGGGGACGACCGCGACCACGGCGTCGGGGTCGCCCTGGGTGGCGGCGGCCATCTGGGACGAGGCGTCGGAGGCGCTCACCGCGAGCGGCACCGTGTCGACGACCGTGGCGCCGTTGGCCTCCGCCACCGAGCTGACCGTCGAGTTGATGACCGGCGCGGCGGGGATGTCGACGTAGATGACGCCGAGGTCGGTGGCGCCGCCCTCGGTGGCCAGGTACTTGGTCCAGCCGGCGGGGCCGGAAACGGCATCGAGGCCGACGGTGTAGGCCTGCTCGGAGAGGACCAGCTCGGGGGTGACGGCGGCGGGCCCGATGAGGGGCACGCCCGCCTGCTCGATGATGGGGACGCTGCCCGAGGTGCCGAGCTCGGACTGGCCCACGAACGCGACCGGGTCGGACTCGAGGAGCTGGTTGGCACAGGCCGACGACTGCTCGGGCGAGCCGTCGGTCACGCAGGTCTCGAGCTGGAGAGGCCGGCCGGCGGCGCCGCCGAGCTCGGTGTTCACGTAGTCGACGGCGGCCTCGGCGGCGAGGCGGGCGTCGGGGATGGCGGCGGGGCCGGACTCCTGGCTGACCATGGCCAGGACGATCGGGTCGCCGGTGGGCGCCGGCAGCGTCGTGACCGTGACGTCGGTGGCGACGGTGTCGTCCGTGAGCGACGAGGTGGACGCGCCGTCGGAGGCGCAGGCACCCAGGGCCAGGACGGCGGCGCAGCCGGCGACCGCGGCGGTCAGGCCCCGACGCGCGGCAGGGCGGCGGGTGGTGCGACGACTGGTGCTTCGGCGACTGGGCTGGCGAGCGGCCATGTGGGTGGTCTCCTCCCCCTCGGGTGACGTGACTCTGAACACCACAGACCGATTTGTCAAGAAGAAATCGATTTACAGATCCAAGATCGGTGGTTAAGGTCTGTCCGTCGCCACAGGAGGAGACCCATGAAGCTCGCCAACCACCGAGGACGCCTCGTCCTCGTCGCCGACGACGGGGTGATCGACGTCGAGCAGGCCTCCGAGGGCCGCTTCGGCGCCGACCCCCAGGCCGTGTACGAGGAGTGGGAGGCGTTCCGCGCCTGGGCCGCCACCGCCACCGGCATCGCGGTGGCCTACGAGCCCGCCGATCTCGGCCCACCGGTCCCCCGCCCCCGCCAGGTGTTCGGCATCGGGATGAACTACGCCGCCCACGCCGCCGAGGCCGGCGTCGAGCCCCCGGGCTTCCCGCCGACGTTCACCAAGTTCGTCACCTGCCTCACCGGCCCGGTCGCGACGGTCGCCCTGCCGACCGAGTTCGTGGACTGGGAGGTCGAGCTCGTCGTGGTGATCGGCACCCCCGCCCACGACGTCCCCGTCGGCGAGGGCTGGCGTCACGTCGCCGGCGTCACCGTCGGCCAGGACCTGTCCGAGCGCATGGTGCAGCTCCGGCCGCCCGCCCCCCAGTTCAGCCTGGGCAAGTCCTTCCCCGGCTTCGGCCCGACCGGCCCGTGGGTCGTCACCACCGACGAGCTGGTCGACCCCGACGACCTCGCCCTCGGTTGCACCGTCAACGGCGAGGAGGTGCAGAAGAGCCGCACCTCCGACCTCATCTTCCCCGTCGACGCGCTGGTGCACCACCTGTCGTCGATCACCCCGCTGCTCCCCGGGGACCTGATCTTCACCGGCACGCCCTCGGGCGTCGGCGGGTCCCGGACGCCGCCGCGCTTCCTCGCCCCCGGTGATGAACTGGTCTCGACCGTCGAGGGCGTCGGCACGCTGCACACCACCTTCACCGCCAAGGAGGCGTCATGACCACGGACCGCAATGAACTGGCCTACCTCGGCCTCGACCTGGCCGACCCGGCTGCGATGGACGACTTCCTGGCCGACGTCGTCGGCCTCGTGCGCGGCGAGCGCACCGCCGACGGGCGCTCGGCCTGGCGCAACGACGACCGGGTCCACCGCATCCTCGTGGGCGAGGGTGAGGCCAACGACGCCGCCTTCGTCGGCATCGAGGCACCCGACGCCGCCGCCTACGCCGCCGCGGTCGACCGGGCCCGTGCCGCCGGCGCCACGGTCACCGAGGGCGACGCCGCCACCCTGGCCGCCCGCGGGGTGACCGCCCTCACCCGGGTCGAGTCACCGTGGGGCATCCCCTTCGAGCTCGTACACGGCCTCGCCACCGCCGCCGAGCCGTTCACCTCCGACCTCGTGCCGGGGGGCTTCGTCACCGACGGCGTCGGGTTCGGCCACGTGGTCTTCGTGGTGGAGGACCTCGACGAGGCGGACGCCTTCGCCCGCGAGGCCCTCGGGCTCACCCAGTCGGACTGGCTCGAGACCGACCTGGGTGGCCTCCCGCTGACCGTGCGCTTCTACCACTGCAACCCGCGGCACCACACCCTGGCCCTCGGCACCCTCGGGATGGCGCTGCCCCAGAAGATGCACCACGTCATGGTCGAGACCGTGTCGCAGGACAACGTGGGCAGGGCCTTCGACCGGGCCTGGGCCGCCGGCCTGCCCATCGCCAACGCCCTCGGCAAGCACGACAACGACCAGATGTTCAGCTTCTACGTGGTGACGCCGGCGGGCTTCCAGCTCGAGTTCGGCTACGGCGGGCGCACCGTCGACGAGCCCTGGACCGACGACCGCCGCTACGACCGCATCAGCGAGTGGGGCCATCAGCCCCTCCAGTCCCCGCTGCACACCTGAGCGGCGTCGGCGCTCCCGGCCGCGGTCAGAGCATGCGGCGCTCGGCGGCCCACCGGGTGAGCTGGTGGCGGTTGGAGAGCTGGAGCTTGCGCAGGACGTTCGAGGCGTGGGTCTCGACGGTCTTGGTGCCGATGTAGAGCTCGGCGGCGATCTCCTTGTAGGCGTAGCCGCGGGCCAGCAGGCGCATGACCTCGAGCTCACGCGGGGTGAGCAGGTCGAGCTCGGGGTCGGTGGGCGCCACCGTCGGCGTGGCCCGGAACGCGTCGATCACGAAGCCGGCGAGCAGCGGGCTGAAGACCACGTCGCCCTCGGCCACCCGCTCGATGGCGGCCGTGAGCTCCGCCGCCGAGATGGCCTTGGTGACGTAGCCGCGGGCGCCGGCGCGGATGACGGTGACGACGTCCTCGGGCGCGTCGGACACCGACAGCGCGAGGAACCGGGGGTGCTCCTCGTTCGCCGACCCCGATGCCGACGACGCGGCGGCGGCGCGGACGCCGGCGATCACCGCTGGTCCACCCCCGGCGGGGAGGTGCACGTCGAGCAGCACCACGTCGGGCTCGGTGGCCCCGATACCGGTCACGGCCTCGGGCACGGTGCCGGCCTCCCCCACCACCTCGACCCCGTCGCCGAGGCCCGCCCGCACGCCGGCTCGGAACATGGCGTGGTCGTCGACGAGGAACACGCGGATGGTCATCGGGGCATCCTGACGGTCACCTCGGTGCCCGCGCCCGTCGAGGACTCGACGGTCGCCTCACCACCGTGTCGCTCCATGCGGTCGACGATCGAACCCCGTACGCCTTGGCGGTCCGGCGCGACGGCGTCGAGGTCGAACCCGCAGCCCCGGTCGCGCACGTAGGCGACCACCGAGGTGGGCTCGACCTCGGCGTAGACCGACAGCGTGTCGACGCCGGCGTGGCGGGCGGCGTTGGCCATGGCCTCGCGCGCCGCGGCCATCAGGGCCTGGAACCGCTCGTCGAGGTCGAGGTCGCCGACGACCACCACGTCGACGGTGACGGCGTACGCGTCCTCCACCTCCGCGGCGGCGGCGCGGAGGGCGTCGCCCAGGCGCCCGGCCGCACCCGGCGCCGCGGTCGAGCCGCTCCCGGCGGGGCCGCCCTCGGCGGGATAGAGCAGGGCCCGCAGCTCGCGCTCCTGGCTGCGGGCGAGTCGGGTGACCTCCCGGGGCGAGTCGGCGTTGCGCTGGATGAGGGCGAGGGTCTGGAGCACCGAGTCGTGGAGCTGCGCGGCGAGGTTGGCCCGCTCCTGCGACCGGATCCGCTCGCGCCGCTCGTCGCCGAGCTCGGTCACCATCCGGACCCACCACGGGCCGGTGATCAGCCCCACCCCGACGAGGGTGATGACCACGGCCAGCAGCCCGTCGCGGAGCGCGGCGACGTCGGCGCCGGCCAGGGCCGCGGCACAGCCGACCACCACGAGGGCGACGCCCACCACGACCCGGGCCAGCCCCCAGCGATCGTCGGCCGACGCGGTCAGCGACGTGCGCGACAGCTCACGCCACCGCTCGCGCTGTCCCGCACCGGCCTGGCGCCACAGCAGGGCAGCGCCGACGCAGCCGATGGCGGCCGGGATGAACAGGTCGCCGAGGGGCGACACCCACGTGGAGGTGGCGAGGACGACGAGGCCGGCGGTGACGGCGACGACGTACTCGAACGCGGACATGCCCCGGCGACCGTCCGAGCGGGGCGCGGCGGGAAGCACGATCCAGAACACGGCGTAGAGCACGACGCCCAGCCCCCCGCCGAAGGCTGCGGCGATGAAGGCGAGACGCACCGCGACCGCCGAGATGCCGAGGTGGTCGGCGATGCCGCCGGCGACCCCGCCCACCAACCGACCCCGACCCCGCCGCTCCAGTCGTGGGGGCGGCCCGGACGCGGCCGAGTCCGCCGGCCCACCGACGTGAAGGGGGTCGCCCCCCGGAGGCGGGTCCACGACGGGCGGGCCCACGCCAGGGGGCTCGACGGGGGCCGGCATCCCCCCATGATCGCCCCTCGGCCCCCGCAGCGCCTCCGGGGCGGCCCCGGAAATCACCCCGGGGCATCTCAGGGTCGAATCAGGGTCCTGCCCGATGGGCAACGCCGCCGGGGTCGTCCATGCTCGAACCGTGAGCACCATCACCGACGACCCCACCCTCCCGCAGCCCCCCGACGACGGCGACGGTGACCGCGCCGACGGCGGACCCGGGGACGGGGCGCCCGTCGACCCGTCGGGCACGCGCCCGCTGCGCCGCAGTGCCGACGACCGGGTGCTCGTCGGCGTGGCCGGCGGGCTCGGCCACCACTTCGGCGTGGACCCCGTCCTGTTGCGCATCCTCTTCGCGGTCACCGCCTTCTTCGGAGGCATCGGCGTGCTCGCCTACGCGCTCGGCTGGGCGCTGCTCCCGGAGGAGGGCGCCGTCGACCCGCCGGTGGACCGCCTCGTCGAGGACCTGCGCCACCGCGGCGTGGCCCTCTGGATCCTCCTCGGCACCCTCAGCGTCCTGTTCTGGATCTTCGTGCTGCCGGACTGGTCCCCGTTCGGGCTCGGGCCCATCGCCATCGCCGTGGTGATCATCGCCATCGCCCTGTCGAAGCGGGCCCCGGCCTCGACCGGCCCCACCGACCCGAACGCGCCTGCGGGCCCGACGGCGCCAACCCGCCCACTCGGCCCGACCGACCCGACCCAGCCCTTCGCCCCGATCGCACCCCACCAGGACCCGACTGCGCCCCAGCCGGCGTCGCAGACCGCGCCCGCACCCGCGGCGGTAGGCGGGCCGGGGTACCCCACCGGGTACTCGGTCGCCGACCCCACCCAGGCCTTCGGCCCGCCGCCCGAGCCTCCCGACGTCCGCCGCTGGGAGGCCCAGGCCCGGGTCATGACCGCTCGCACCGCCGCCCGCGAGTCCCAGCGCGCCGCCCGCCAGGAACGCCGCGCCCGGATGGCGCCCGCCCGCTGGGGTTCGTTCGGCGCCCTGGTGGTGACCCTCGGGGTGCTCATCGCGCTCGACGCCACCCGCGGCATCCCGATCTCCACCTACGGCTGGGCGCTGGTCGCCGTGGGCCTCGTGTCCCTCGTGGTCGGCGGCCTGTTCCGGCGGACCCCCTGGCTCAACGTCCTGTGGGTGCTCGTCGGCCTGTCGATCATCGCCACCTTCGGCACGAGCGCGGCCAGCCTGTCCGACGGCACCGGCGACCAGTTGCTGGTCCCCCGCTCGGAGGACGCTCTGCCCGACGAGGTCCGCCTCGCCTTCGGCCGCACCACGGTGGACCTCACCGAGCTGCCCGCCGGCGCCGGCCGCGGCCACACCATGGAGATCCACCAGGCCGCCGGCGCCATCGTGCTGCGCGTCCCCCAAGGCATGCGGGTGGCCATCCACGCCGGCGTCCACCTCGGTGCGGTGACGGTGGACGAGGTGGCCCAGGTCGGCGGCGACGAGGACGGGGGCCGCCAGTTCGACGAGGGGCCGACGGGTCTCGACGTCTTCACCGTCGACGCCCACCTCGCCGTCGGCAACATCGAGATCGACCACGTGTCGCCCGGCGAGGAGCGGGCCCGGGAACGGCCCACCCCGCCCGACCCGGCGGGGGCGCCCGAACCCACCACGCCTCCCGTTCCGACGGTCCCGTCCGGCGACGGCACCCGCTGACCCGGCCGGGGACGCGCTGCGGCGCCGGGCCGAGGGCCCGGCGCCGCAGCACCCCAAGGGGGAGGGTCGATCAGCCGACGCTGGGCGGGACCATCACCGAGTCGATGAGGAACACGCTGGCGTTGGCGGTCTCGATGTCGGGCACCTGCACGGTGGCGGCGCCGTCGTTGAGGGAGATGGTGTCGCCATCCACCTCGATGGGCAGCGTCTCACCGGTGAAGGTGGTCAGCTCGGTCATGCCCTCGAGGTCCTCGGAGGTGAGGCGCTCGGGGATGACGTGGAAGCCGAGCACCGTGGTGAGCAGCCCGGTCGGGTCGTCCATCGCCGCCTGGAGGGTGGCCTCGTCGAACTCGGCGAAGGCGCAGTCGGTCGGGGCGAAGACCGTGAGGGCCTCGGCGCTGTTCAGGGTGTCGACCAGCTCGGCGGCGGTGACCGCGGAGACCAACGTGGTCAGGACGGGGTTGCTCGAGGCGGCGGTGCCGACCGGATCGTCGGTCATGCCGGCGAGGGTGCCCTCGTCCGGGCCGGACTCGACGGCCTCGACGAGGCCGTCGGTGTCACAGATGGCAGCGGAGTCGGCGGCCTCGGTGGCCGAGTCGTCGGTCGCCATGGTGTCGTCGGAGCTCTCGTCCGAGCCGGCGGCGGCGGTCGTCTCCGTGGTGTCGCCCGACGACGCCGAGTCGCCGTTGTCGTCGCTGCTGCAAGCGGCGGTCACGAGACCGAGCGCCAGGAAGAGCCCCAGGAAGCGGAGCAGGTTGGTGCGGAACATTGGTTTCACCTTCGTGTTGAGGGTTGATGGGTGTTGGGGGTTGGTTGGTGCTGCGGGTGGTGCCTTGGGGGTGCTGCTTGGTGTTGGGGGTGCTGCTGTGGGAACTCGCCCGTGGGGCGAGAGGGGGGTCGTCCGGCGGCGGGGGGTCATGCGGCCTGGACGATCACGAGCTTCGATTGCCAGCCGGTGGCGCCATCGGGGAGGGGCTCGCTGCGCTCCTCCGGCATCAGGGCGCCGTCGGCGTCGGTGGCTCGGCAGGTGATGCGGGCCGAGCCCGGTCGGGGGTTCCAGCGCAGGCGCCACTGCCGCCACGTCTCGGCGGTCAGCTCGGGCGCCAGCTCGGCCTCCCGCCAGGGCCCGTCGTCCACCCGGACCTCGACCTTGGCGATGCCGCGGGTCTGGGCCCAGGCCACGCCGGCGATGTACTGCTCGCCGGTGGGCACGGCGGTCCCGGTGCGGGGCACGTCGATGCGGCACTGGGTCTTGATGGGGGCCTCCTGGGCGTAGCCCCGGGGCACCCAGTAGGCCTCGAAGTCGTCGAAGGTGGTCAGCTCGATCTCGCTGAGCCACTTGGTGGCGGAGACGTAGCCGTAGAGGCCGGCGGTGATGAGTCGGGCGGGGAACCCGTGCTCGAGGGGCAGGGGCTCCCCGTTCATGCCCACGGCCACCAGGCAGGTGCGCCCGTCGCCGACGGCGCTCACGGGGAACCCGCAGGTGTACCCGTCGACCGAGCGGCCCACGAGCTGGTCGGCGGCGGGGTCGCCGCCGACCTCGTCGAGCAGCCGCTGCACGGGGACGCCCAGCCACCGGGCGTTGCCCACGAGATCGCCGCCGACCCGGTTGGAGACGCAGGTCATGGTCACGTCGGCCTCGACGAGGCCGAGGGCGCAGAGCTCGTCGAAGGTGAGGGTGAGCTCGTCGTCGACCATTCCCTTCACGGCGAGGGTCCAGCCCTCGACCGGCACCTGCGGCACGGTCAGGGCGGTGTCGATGCGGTAGAAGTCGGCGTTCGAGGTGCGAAAGGGGGTCATGCCCTCGACGTCGACCCCGTGACGGGCGGCGAGGGGGGCGAGCGGCTCGGCGGCGGCCGGCAGCACCAGCTCCCGCCGGGACTGGACGGCACTGAAGCGCTCGCGCAGCGCCCGGCCCCCGGCGGCCGCGAACCCGGCGAAGGCCACCAGGCCGGCGGACACGAGCAGGAAGCGGCGGCGGTCCAGGCCGACCCCGGCGCCGGCGGCGATGCGCGCACCGCCGACGCCGAGGGACGGGTCGGGCTCGGGACCGTCGGGGTGCACCGGCTTCTCCCCTGCCACGGGAGCGCTCGAAGGGGCGGCGCCTGGGTCGGCGGGGTCCGGGTCGGCCTGCGCCGCCGCGGTGGCCGCGCCGCCGGCGGCGGCCGGGACCGTCGACGTCGTGGCGGCCCGGCCCGGCAGTACGGCACGACCCTGGAGGAAGCGCAGGGTCACGAGGCCGACGGCGCCGGCCACGAGCGAGGGCACCACCGCGACGAGCGGAGCGCCGGCCACCTGGAGGGCGGCGGTGGCGCCCACGAGGGCGAAGCCGGCGAACGCGACCACCCCGGCGAAGGGGCGCCGGCAGCTGAGCAGGCCGACCACCAGGCTGATCACGGTCAGAGCGGCGAGGATGCCGATGATCAGGGCGAGCTTGTCGTTCTTCCCGAAGACCTCGATGCCGAACCTGGTCACCGACGAAGGCGCCTTGTCGATGACCACTTCGGCCACGACCTCGACCGGCGAGCGCCACGAGCGGACGAGCCCGGTGGTCAGCTCCGCCGCGCCCAGCCCGACCGCGGCGGCCAGCAGGCCGCTGGCCGCGCACCGGAGGCGGCGGTGACCAGCCGGTGCGGCGTCGTGGTCGTCGTGGGGCACGGTGGGTCTCCGGAGCCACCCCCGTTCCCGGATGACCGCGTCCTGCCCTCGGTGTCGGTGGCCACGGTCCGACCGATCACCGACGACCCGCGGTCGTCGACCGCCGGCGCCGCGCTGCCCCGCGCCGGTGGTGCGGTCCTCCTACCCGGTCGCCCGCCAGTCGAGCGTCTGGCCGTGCGGGTGGGTGTAGCCCAGCAACTCGGGGACGACGAGGCCGTCGTCGTAGGTGACCAGCCCCAGCACGCTGCACTCGACGCCGAGGTCGTCGCTCGGCGGGCCATCGCTCGGGATGGCCGCGACCACACCCTGGGACTCCGCACTGATCCAGGCCACCGGCCGCGAGCCGGCGATCGAGGCGATTGCCAGCGCTTCCTGGAATCCCGCCCGCTGCTCCAGCGAGAAGTAGCCCACGACCCAGGTGGTCGTGACCACGGCGACGGCGTCGTCCGGGAGCTCGGCGATCACCTGACCCACCTGTTCGACCGCGTCACCCGGCACCAGGGTGAGCGGGTGACGTCGGGCCTCCTCCAACGCCCGCCGGGTGCGGGCGAGGCGGCCCGTGTCGGGCCACACGCATGCCAGCTGCCACCGGAATTGGTGGGGGTCGTGGACGTCGGTGGGAGCGAGGTCGAGGCCGAACCGTGCGGCGATGGCCGGTCGAGCCTCGGCGATCGGTGGCCGCCCGGCCAGCACCTCGCAGTGCAGCTCGACCGCGGCGTCGGCGGGGCCCGTCACTCCCCTCGACCCGTAGTCCATGCGGTAGCGGTCGCCCAGGAGGTTGAGGCCGGCGCTGCAGCCGACGTCGACGTGGCCGAGGGGCACGCCGAGCCGCTGCGACACCAGGGTGAGCGCCGGGCCGATGACCGCCGACCGTCCCACCTCGTTCGTGTTCACCCGCTCGGTGGCGAGCAGTCCGAGGATCTGGTCGCGGTGCTGGAGGCACACGTCGACGAAGAGGGCGCCGGGATCCGCGTCGGTCCCGGTGCCGGCCCCGGCCTCGGGCTCGTCGCCGGCGGCGTAGACCGCCGCCAGCGGGTGGTCGAGGCCATCCAACAACAGGTAGTGGACCGCGGCGAGCAGCAGCAGCGGATTGTGGCCCCGCGGCGGCGCCTCGGACACCAGGTCCAGGACCTCCTCGCGCTCAGCCACCGTCCGACAGATCCGGTCGTACAGCGGGGAGTACCCACGACAGGAAGTGTCGGCGACGTACCGCCAGAGCGCGGCGAGATCGCTCATCGAGGCATCGTGGCACGGGCCGCCGCCCGGCGCCGCCTGTTCAGGCCCAGGCGGCGGCGATGGCCTCGGCGTCCTCGGCGGCCTGCGCGGCGCCGTCGGCCCGAGCGGCCGCCACCTGCGCAGGGTCCATGAGCACGTCGGAGTCCACGCTGGCCGGGCCCCGCAGCAGCACCTGCGTGCCGGTGGCTTCGAGCGCGGCGATCTCGCGACGCTGACCGCCGGCCGGGTTGGTCATGCCCGCTTGGTCGTCGGGCGCGTGGGCGGCCAACGAGATCACCAACGCCCGGCCGGCCCCGGCGGCCAGGTCGGCGTGGATGCCGGTGCCGCTCACCCCGCCGTCCATGGCCCGGCGATCGTGCAGCGGTTGGGGCGAGAAGATCCCCGGCACCGAACTGCTGGCCGTGGCCGCCCGGGCCACCGAGAGCCCCGAGGCCTGGGTGACCACGAGGCGCTCACCGGTGTAGGCGTCGACCGCGGTGGTGTGCAGCGCCGCGGGCCACCGTCGCATCCCGAGCACGGCGCGCATCGAGCGGCGGGACCGGTCGGGGGGTGGAGCCTGCGCCGCCAGCGCGGCGTGGCCGATGGCGGTGATGGTGGCCGGTGCCGCGTCGGTGGCGTTGCCGAACAGCTCGAGGGCACGCTCCTGGCTGGGGTGGAGCTCGCCCTCCCCCGCGAGCGCGCCCACCAGACGGGGCACCTTGGCCAGGAACTCCACCTCGGCGGCGATGCGGCGCAGGTGGCCGGCGCTGACGATCGAGGCCACGAGCGACCCTGCCGACGTCCCGATCACCCGGCTGGCCTTCGCCACGGGGATGCCCCGCTCGGTGAGGGCGTGCAGGTAGGCCACCTGCCACGCCACGAACCACAGCCCGCCGCCGCCCAGCACCAGGGCCCGCTCGTGGCCGGCGCCGTAGCGGGCCTCGAAGGAGATGGGTCGGGCCAGCGCCGCGGAGGCGTCCCCCGACGAGTCGTCCGCCTCGTCCACCATGGCACCGACCCTACGACAGCCGTGCCCCCCAGGGGCGGAGGATCTCGGGCAGGTCGCGGCGCCGACCGGCAGGGCGGTCAAGGGCCAGACCTTCCCGGGGCGCCCGCCGGGCCGGACAGACGGTGGCCGGGGCGGGCCGCGCCGGATCAGCGCCGGCGGGCGCGGAGGACCTCGTCGGCCACGTGGGGGTTGCCGGACGGCGGATCGGGGCGGGGGGCGATCTCGTCGAGTTCGATGGTGAAGTCGGTGGCGTCGCCGAGCAACGCCCGGAGATCCGCCGCACCCACGTAATCGGCGGGGTCGAAGCCCTTGGCGGGCATGAGGGCCAGATGCTCGGCGTCGATGTCGTGGTAGACGGCGAGCAGCACGCCCCCTGGCCGCACCGTGTCGAGCAGGGCCCGCACCGCGGCCTCGCCGGTGGCCTTGGGCAGGGCGGGGTACTGGATCGACACCAGGTCGAAGGTGCCGGTCGGGAGCGGCGTGGTGAGCGCGTCGCCGCCGATCCACTCGACGACGACGCCCGCTTCGTCGGCCGCGGCCCGGGCCCGCTCGAGCGCGACCTCGGACACGTCGACGGCGGTCACCGTCCATCCGCGGGCCGCCAACCAGATCGCGTCGGCCCCCTCGCCGCAGCCGACGTCGAGGGCGCGGCCGGGCGCCAGCCCGGCCACCTCGGCGACGAGGCGCCCGTTGGGCCGGCCGCTCCACCGGATGTCGCCGTGCTCGCCGTACCGCCGGTCCCACTCGACGGCCTGCTGGGCCGCGCTGAAGCGATCAGGGTCCTGCGGCCTGTCCTCGTCGTGGTGGTGGTCGTTGTCGTTGTCGTGGTCGTCGTCGGTCATGCCTTCACGGTATGGCGCTGCCCTGATTCAGCATCACTCCTTGCAGTATTCGCAAGACAACGGCACACTGGCCCCGTGCCACCCGCCGACCGCCCTGCCGACCGTGCCACCGCCGCCGACGAACCCGCCGACGTGGAGGCGCTGGTGCGCACCCGGTTGCGGGCGCTCCGGACGAGCGCGGGGTGGTCGCTCGACGAGGTGGCCCGCCGCAGCCACCTCAGCGCCTCCACCGTCTCCCGCATCGAGACCGGCAACCGCACCATCGGCCTCGACGTGCTCGTCCCCCTGGCCCGCGCCCTCGGGGCCGACCTCGACGATCTGCTCGACACCTCGACGGTCGACGACGTGGTCATCCGGCCCCAGCCGGCCGACGGGCACGGCGGCACGGTGTGGAACCTGTCCCGGCCCGCCAGCCCCCTGGCCGCGGTCAAGGTCCGACTCGAGCCCACCGCCGTGCCGCCGGAGCAGCGGGTGCACCCCGGCCAGGATTGGCTCTTCGTCCTCGAAGGTCGGGCGCTCCTGCTGCTCGGCGACCGCCGCATCGAGGTCGACGCCGGCGAGGCCGCCGAGTTCTCCACGATGGTCCCCCACGCCATCACCGCGGTGGACGGCCCCGCCGAGCTGCTGATGGTGTTCGACCGCGACGGCCGCGGCGCCCACCTCGACGGCGTCGGTTGACCCGGCAACCACGGCGAGTTCGCGCCGCCCCGTCGGGACGAAAGCTCGATCCGGTGTGGAGCAAGGGTGTGGTCGGCGACGCCACCGGCTCGAGCTGCCCTCCGATGCCGGCTCAGCGCCGGGCCGGATCGAAGTCCATCACCTGGGTCAGGCGGATGTTGTTGCCGGACGGGTCGCGGAAACCCGTGTCGATCCCGTAGGGCTGCACGGTCGGCGGGTTGGTGAACTCGACCCCTCGAGCCTTCAGGTCGTCGTACGCCGCCTGGCAGTCGTCGGTCTCGAGGAACAGCGTGCCCACCGCTCCGGCGGCGACCAGTTCGGCTACCGCTCGGCCGGTCTCCTCGTCGAGCATCGGCGGACCCGGGATGGCCATCAACACGAGGCCGACCTCGTCCTGCCCCGGCGGGCCGACGACGAGCCACCGGAAGCTCCACTCGTCCATGGTGACGTCGGAACGCACCTCCCAACCGAGGGTTCGGGTGTAGAAGTCGAGGGCCTCGTCCTGGTCGTGCACCCGGAATTCGGCGTTGGCGATCCTGATCATGGCGTCTCCTCCGTTGTCGGTTCGGAGGCGACGCTACGAGTGCGCGGCCGGCCCGACTTCTCGAAACGTGCGGTTCTGCGGGCGGCCGTAGCCACGAGCCACGCAGCCCGGGATGCGTATCAGGCGTGCTGCCGGCGGAAAGCTGCTCCGGTACGCGCCCGGGGGTCGGCCATACACCCGCTGGAAGCTGGTGGTGAACGAGCCGAGGCTGCGCAGGCCCACCGCGAAGCAGATCTCGATGACCGGGCGATCGGTGTTGCGCAGCAGCGCCGCGGCCCGCTCCAGGCGCCGGGTCAGCAGGTACTGGTGAGGACTTTCGCCGAACGTACGGCGGAACTCGCGGCTGAAGTGCGCCGGCGAGAGGCGCGCCGCCCGGGCCAGGTCGGCAACAGTCAGCGGCTCGGAGTAGCGGGCATCGGCGAGGTCCTTGGCCCGCACCAGGTGTCTCGCTGACGGCACCACCGCCGCAGTATGGCCGCCGGCGTCGTTCATGGTCGCCTCGATCGTAGGCGCCGGACAGGTCCGACCCGCCCCCGATCAGCTCGGCGGCGGGGGTCTGCTACTCGACGTGGGTCGCCAGGTTCACGAGGGACGAGTGGATGCCTGCGGCGTGGTCCTCGGCGGAGATACCGACGGGGACGTCGTCGGCCACGATCTCGACGCGTGTGCCGTCGGCCACCGGGGCGAGCATCCAGGCCATGGTCATGGTGCCGGCGAAGGCAGGGTCGTCCGACTCGAAGTCGACGGCCTGGACGATCCGCCGACCGGCGTCGACCTCGAGGATCCGGGCCTCGACGACGTCGGTGCCGTCGGCCGCCTTGGCCCCGCTCGCGTCGTCCGGGTCGTCGTAGCTGAGCACGAGCCGGTACGAGCCCCCGGCGCGCAGGTCGACGTGCTCGAACCGACCGTGCATCCCGGACGGAGGCAGCCACGCCACGAGCGCCTCGGGGTCGGTCAGCGCGGCGTACACCTGCTCGGACGGGGCGAGCACGACCCTCGAGCCGCGATCGGTGCGGCCGTTCCGCTGCGCCACCGGTCTTTCCACCATGGCCACGAGGTGGCCGGGCTCGTCGGCCCAGGGCTCGAGCTCCGCGACCGGACGGAAGCCGAGGCGCTCGTGGAACCGCAGTGAGCGAGGGTTCGGCGGCACGGTGTTGACCTCCGCGCACAGCACGCCTGCGCCCCGGCCCCGGCCCCACGCCTCGAACGACTCGTAGAGCTGGTGGGCGATCCCGGTGCCACGGTGGGCCTCGGCCACCGCCACCCGGTCGACGTAGGCGAAGCGCTCGTGGCGGGCGCCGTACCAGCGGTAGTTGGGGCTGTCGTAGATCGAGCCTTCGGCGAAGGCGACGAGGAACGCCACCACCTCACCGTCGTCCTCCACCACCTCGGCGTGGTCGGCCAGCTCGAGCAGCCACGCCCACCGCTCGGCGTCCGCCGACCCCACCTCCGGTACGTTCGCCTGGTTCAGAGCCAGGGCGCCGGCGGCGTCGTCGGGGACGTAGGGACGCAGGCGGGGCATGGCGGCGCCGAACCTACCGGCCCGCGGCGGAGTCGGACCGGACCGTACGAAACCGGGAGTCACTGATGACCAGCGCGGACAGCACGGTGGACGACCACACCACCCCCACGCCGTGGGAGGGGGTGCGCTTCCAACCGTCGGTCGCCCTCGGCCTGCTCGTCTACGCCGGGTACCTGGCCATCTTCTACGACGACCCCGGCCGTTGGATCTCCCGGCCCGGCGTGCAGCCCCTTGGTGCCCGATCCGACGTCACATATTCCTTGACAAGAATATGAGCGGCCTCTACCGTCCACGATCGTGCAGGCGACACTGTTCCGAGCCCTGAGCGAGCCGAGCCGGCTCGACATCGTCGAGTTGTTGCGGACTCGCCCCTACCCGGTGGGCGAGATCGCCGAGGCACTCGACCTCCGCCAGCCCCAGGTCTCGAAGCACCTGAAGGTGCTGTCCGAGGCCGGGTTCGTCGAGGTCGAGCCGCGCGCCCGCCAGCGCATCTACCACCTGCACGCCGAGCCCTTCGAGCGGATCACCCGATGGGTCGACTCGTTCGAGCGCCTCTGGGAGGTGCGGCTCGACTCCCTGGGCGACTACCTGGAGACCATCGCGCCCGAGGAGGGCCCATCGTGATCAGCTCACTGCTGCGCAAGAAGAAGGACCTGCACTTCGAGCGGACCTACGCCGCCCCACCCGACGCGGTGTGGCGGGCCTGGACCGAGCCCGATCGGCTGCGCCAATGGTGGGGCCCGGAGAAGACCGAGGTGGCGGAGTGCGAGGTCGACCTGCGGGTGGGCGGGCGGATCTTCGTGGTCACCGTGGCCGGCGAGGCGATGGGCAAGTACGCCGGCACCCGCTGGCCCATGGACGGCATCTTCACCCACATCGAGGACGGGCAGGCGCTGCGCTACGACGCCCGCTCGTGGACCCAGGGCGAGGAGGCCGGGAGCACCATCGTCCACACCAACGACCTCGCCCTGCGCTCCGACGACGGCGGCGCCACGACGGTGGTCACCCTCGACGTCGCCATCACCGAGATCGGCCCGAAGGCCAAGATGGCCGCGTTCGGCATGAAGTGGGGCTACAAGGCCCAGCTCGACGCCCTCGAGGCGCTGCTCGCCGCCGACGACGCCCGATGAGCACCGGCGACGGCGACGAGCCCGTCCTGTTGTCCGGGGGAAACCCCCAGATCCCCAAGGGCGAGGGAGACGGCCCGGTCCAGGCCTACATCGCCGCCATGCCCGACTGGAAGCGCGGCGTCGGCGAGCGCCTCGACGCGCTGATCGCGGAGGCCGTCCCGGACGTGCACAAGGCAGTGAAGTGGAACCAGCCCTTCTTCGGCTTCGAGGGCGAGGGCTGGTTCACCGCGTTCCGCTGCTACACGAAGTACGTGCAGGTGCAGTTCTTCCGGGGCACGTCGCTCGACCCCGAGCCCCCCAAGGCGGCCAAGCACCCCGAGGTCCGCTACCTCGACATCCACGAGGACGACCCGCTCGACGAGGCGCTTCTGCGCTCGTGGTTCGAGCAGGCCGCAGCGCTTCCCGGCGAGGTCGTCTGACCTTCGGAGGGGCCGGGCCTCGACCGGCACCGATGAGAACGGGCGCCGGGGCGAGTCTCGAACAACGCACGTCCCGTTAACGCACGTCTCGGTAACGTCCGCGCGCGGCAACGACCCGCCCCCCGTCCGATCAGGAGAGCCTTCATGCGACCGCTCAAGTACGCCATCAACGTCACCCTCGACGGCTGCTGCTCGCACGAGGCGGGTCCCGTCCCCGACGCCGAGTCACACGCGTACTGGGCCGACCAGATGGCACAAGCCGACGCCCTGATCCTCGGTCGGGTGACCTACCAGATGATGGAGGAGGCGTGGCGGCGGCCGGCGAGCGGCACGTGGCCCGACTGGATCGATGACGGGCTGCTGCCCTTCGCCGAGGCCATCGACGGCGCCGAGAAGTACGTCGTCTCGAGCACCCTGGACCAGGTCGACTGGAACGCCGAGCTCGTGCAGGGCGACCTGGGCGACGCGGTCCGTGCGCTGAAGGAGCAGCCCGGCAACGGCCTGCACGTCGGCGGGGTCACGCTCCCCCGCGCCCTGGCCGACCTCGGCCTGATCGACGAGTACGAGTTCCTCGTCCAGCCCTTCCTGGCGGGTCACGGGCCGCGCCTGCTCGACGGCCTCCACGAGCACCTCGAGCTGAGGTTGGTGGACCGCCGGGAGCTCTCGTCGGGCGCCGTCGCCCTCCGGTACCGGCCCGCCTGAACGGCGGACGGTCCCCACGACCCGTCCGAGTGCCGTGCGCGTCAACAATGGGGTCGTGAAGCCCTTCCGTGCCATCGTCGCCGCGCTCACCCTCGTCCTGGTCGTCGCCGCCGTCGGGTGCGGCAGCGACGGCGGCGACGCCGACTCCACGTCGTCCACGACCGACGCCTCGACTTCCCCGGAGACGCTCCCCAGCGGGGGCGGTGGGGTCGCCGGCGCGAACCTGATCTGGGACGTCGGCTACAGCGGTGAAGGCTTCGTCGCCGTGGGCAACTCCGGGGTGGTCGCCGGCTCGAGCGACGGCGAGGACTGGGAGCTCATCGACACCGGCACAGGAGAGACCCTCCGGGCGATCGACTTCGACACCGCGGGACACGGCGTGGTGGTGGGCATGGGCGGGACCGTGCTCACCAGCGACGACGGCGCCGCGTGGCAGGCCCAGGAGTCGACTTCAGACGCGCCGCTGCTCGGGGTCACGGCCACCCCGGTCGACGGCGAGTGGATCGCGACCGGGGCGGGCGGGACGGTCCGACGCTCGACCGACGGCGGGGAGACGTGGGCCACGGTCGACGCCGGCCTGACCGCGGACCTCTTCGCCGTCGATGCCCGCCCGGGCCAGGGCTCGGGCGGCTCAGGGGGCTCGGGATACGAGCTGGCCGCTGTCGCCGACGACGGCACGATCGCCACCTCGTCGGACCGAGGGGACACCTGGACGACCGCCGCGCCGGTCCCGGGCACCTGGTGGTGGGACGTCACCACGGCCGACGACGGTACGTGGATCGTGTCCGGCGGCGGGGGCGGGCTCGTGACCTCGTCCGATGGCACCTCCTGGACGACTCGCACGACGGGCACGACCCAGACCCTGCGGGGCGTCACCGCTGATCCGGACGGGCTGCTCGCCAGCGGGGCCGACGGCACCGTGCTCCGGTCGACCGACGGGGGCGCGAGCTGGCAGGCGCGCGACATCGACGAGGTCGGCGTCGAGCTCTGGCGCCCCGCCTACGGCGACGGCGTGTGGGTCGTCGGCGGCGCCGGCGGCACGCTCCTTCGCTCCGCGGACACCGAGGAGTGGACCGGCCAGGCGTCCACCAGCCCCCTCTTCTACGGAGTCCACCTGGCCGACGGGACGACGGTCGCGGCCGGCAGCGGCGGCGTGGTGGCCGAGCTGGTCGACGGGAGCTGGGAGGTGCTGCACCAGGAGGTCGGTCGCCATGAGCTGCGCGGCGTCAACGAGGTCGCCGGGACGTGGGTCGTCACCGGCGGTGACGGGAGCATCCTCACCTCCGCCGACGGCGCCACCTACGAGCGGGCCTCGACCGGCGTCGGCGCCGAGCTGTGGTCGGCGGCCGGCGACGACGAGCGCATCGTCGTGGTGGGTGCCGGGGGCACGATCCTGACGTCCACGGACCAGGGCGCCACCTGGTCGAAGGTCACGTCGCAGAACACGACCACGCTGTTCTCGGTGACCCTGGGCGAGGCGGGCTACGTGGCCGTCGGCGTGGACGGCGTCATCCTCCACTCGCCCGACGGCGAGACCTGGGACGAGGTCGGCCCCCTGCCCAGCCGGGGCACCCTGCGGGGCGTGACCGCCGGCGAGAACGGCTACGTCGCCGTGGGCATCGGCGGGCGGGTTGCCACCTCGCCCGACGGCGTGACCTGGACCGAGGAGGACGCCGGTGCCCTCGGCTTCCTCGACACCCTGCGGTCGATCGCGGTGACCGACACCGGCTACGTCGCGGTCGGCGGTGGCGGCGCCGTCGTCACCTCGACCGACGCCACGACGTGGACCACCCGCGACACGACGACCGACCAGGAGCTCTTCGCGGTCTCGGCCGACGGCGCCGAGGTGGTGGCGGTCCAGGGCACGACCCACACCGTGCGCTCGGACGACGCCGGCGCCTCCTGGTCCGCGGTCAGCCCCTGACCGAGCGGTCCGCTCGCCTCCACCAATGTGGCCGGGGCGGCCATCGTCACCGCCCCTGGTTCACCCTTCGCGGCCGAGGAGGGTGAGCAACCGGGTCTGGGGCGCCACGTCGGCGCCGGGGTCGTGGGCCCCGCCGAACATGGCGCTGCCGGCCAGCATGTCGAGCTGCGGGAGCACCACCTCGATGCACGCCTCGACCAGGTCGTCGGGCAGCGCGGTGTCACCGCCGGTGCCGACGGCGAGGTCCCATCCGTGCACCAGCACGTCGATGAAGCGGTGGCCGCAGTAGACGCTGCCCGGCACCGGCCCGTAGGAGACCGCACACGGCGCGTCCATGGCCCCCGGGGCGTTGAACGCGGCGACGGCCGCCTCACCGGACGACTGGTAGGAGGCCGCGGGGTCGGCGCCGACCACGTCGCCGTCGTAGCGGTCGCCCACCTCCTCGATGGTCTGGCCACCGACCAGCGGCACCACCCACCAGTTCCCGGCGATCACGTGCTGGAGCAGCTCGGCCACGTCCCAGTCCCCGCACGGTGTCGGCTGATGGAGCTGGTCGGGCCCGATGGCGTCGACGATGCGCTGCGTGTTCTCGACGGCGCGGGCGTGGGCGGCGGGCAGGTCGAGGCTCATGACTCGGCTCCTTCCAGTGCGGCTCGGGATCGCCGGCGGCCCAAACCGTAGAGATCCTGGCTGGCCTGCGCTCGACGCAACATCTTTCCCGCGGGGAGGGGCGCCAGCAGGTAGGCGCACGCCATGGTGGCGCAGTCTGGCCTCCACCACCTCGCCAGGCGTTCGGCGCTCGAGCAGCAGTGCCCGGCCGGCGCTGTGCGGCTCGGGTGGTCCGCGGTCACACCGTCGACGTACCAACGGACGCCGCACGCGCGACGGCCACGACGGTTCCGCCGCGAGGCGGACCGTCCAGCCGGCACCTGGACCCCCGGTGGTCGCGCCACGGCGGGTCAGTAGGGTTCGACCAGGACGGCGGAGCGGCCGGAGGGGCTGAGATGGTGCAAGGCGGCGAGCGGCTCCTCCGGGAGAAGCCATGGCGAGAGCGCAACTCGATGTGGCTCCTCCCGACGATCGCGTGCTGCGGCCTGCTGACCTGGGCGTCGTTCCTCTACATCGGCATCCGGTCGAGGCGGCGGTCCTGGCTGGCCGCGGCCGCGGGCTACGGCGTGGCGACGATCATCTACCTGGCGATCGTGAACTCCACCCCGGAGGCCGCCGACGGAACCGCGGACACCTCGGGGTGGCGCGGAGTGGCGGGGATGATCTACATCCTCGGGGTGTGGGTGGGCGGCTGCGTCCACGCGCTGCTCGCCAACCGCCACTGGCTCGACTTCCTCGCCTCGCAACCCGAGCCGATGGCGCCCCGCTTTCCACCGCCTCGGCCCGACGGGCCGATGACCGCACCTGCCCCACCGCCTCCTGCGTACGTCACCAACACCCCGCCGCCGCTCGAGGAGCCGTGGCGAACCTTCGTGGCGGACGCCCTCGAGTCGCAACGCGAGATCGTGGCGTCGGTCGCGGTCGCCCCGCCGGGGCCCATGCGCGACCGGCTCCAGCTGCTCGCCGGCCACGTCGAGACCGGCATCCGCGAGTGCTGGCAGCTCGCCCAGGACGGGCAGCGCCTCACCCACGCGCGCCTGCGCATCGACACCGCCGACATCGACCATGAGCTGCGCCAGGTCGAGGCCCTCGCCCCCAGTCCGTCGCGGGTCCAGACCACCCAGGCGCTCCAGGCCCAGCTCGACACGGCGTCGCGCCTCGAGGGCCAGGTCGCGTCGACCTATGACGGGCTCCTGGTGTTGCGGGCGCGGCTCGGCGAGGCCGCCGCACGCGTGATCGAGCTCTCCGTCCGACCCCACCAGCTGAACGACGTCGCCGCCGTCGAGTCGACCCTCGAATCGGTCGTCGACGAGCTGGTCGCCATCCGCCACGGCCTCACCGAGCTCGACGGCTGACATCCACGGACGGCCGGCGCCGCAGGGGCGTGGCCCTCGGCGGAGAGGCATGCTTGGGTCGATGACCGACGTCGCCCCCCTCCACCCGCTGCTCGACCCCGACTTCTGGCAGCTCCCGCTGGACGACCGGATGGCCCGGTTCGCCGACCTGCGGGAGGAGGGGCCGTTCCTGCACGTCAGCTACGACAACCCGATGACCATGCAGACCGAGTCGTTCTACGCGTCGACCCGGTACGCCGACGTCGTCGAGATGAGCCGCCGGCCGCTCGACTTCTGCTCCGGCAAGGGCGCCACCGCCATCCCCGACCTCCCGGTGGAGGCGCTCGACTTCTTCGGCTCGTTCATCAACATGGACGACCCCCGCCACGCCCGCCAGCGGGGCATCGTCTCCCGGTCCTTCACCCCCAAGCAGCTCCAGGGCGTGCTCGACTCGGTGGAGACGATCTGCACCGAGGTCATCGACGACATGTGCGAGCAGGGCGAGGTCGACCTGGTCCAGGCCCTGTCCCAGCCGTTCCCGCTGCTGGTGATCTGCGACATGATGGGCATCCCCCGCAGCGAGTTCGACACCGTCCTCGAGGCCACCAACGTGATCCTCGGCGGCGGTGACCCCGACTTCATCGGTGACGAGGACCCGATGGCGGCACTCATGAACGCCGGCATGCGCCTGAACATGCTGATGAACGAGCTCGCCGAGGAGCGTCGGGCGAACCCGCAGGACGACCTCACCTCCGCCCTCGTCCACAACGACCTCGGCGAGGAGCTCCTGGCCCCGAACGAGGTGGCGCCGTTCTTCATCCTGCTGGCCGTGGCCGGCAACGACACGACCCGCAACGCCATCAGCCACGGCGTCGACCTTTTGTGCCGGAACCCCGAGCAGCGGGCGATCTGGCAGCAGGACCTCGACGCGGTCACCCCCACGGCGGTCGAGGAGATCGTCCGCATGGCCTCGCCGGTGACCTACATGCGACGCACCGCGACCACCGACATCGAGCTGTCCGGCCACGATTTCCACGAGGGCGACCGGGTCGTCCTCTTCTCTACGGCGCCGCCAACCGCGACCCCCGGGCGTTCGACGACCCCGAGCGCTTCGACGTGCTCCGCGACCCCAACCCCCACGTCGGCTTCGGCGGCCCGGGCCCCCACTTCTGCCTCGGCGCCCACCTCGCCCGCCGCGAGGTCTCGGTGGTCTTCCGCCAGCTGCTGACCCGCCTGCCCGACCTCGAGGTCGTCGGCGACCCCGTCCCCCTGGTCCCCCTGGGCCCGCCCCTGGTCGCCGGCATCAAGCACCTCCCGGTCCGCTTCACGCCCACCGCTCGGGTCGGCGCCTGAGCGGCCCGGCTCCTGACCGCCAGCGCTATGCGGCAGGCTCGGCGTCACGACCGCAGCCCAGGCCGCTGGCGCGGCCGGCTGGGCCGTACGACTGCCGCCTTGGTCTCCACCCTGGTGATCGGGGCGTGTGCGCCGGGGCCCCGCTACGGCGAGGACGATCTCCGGCCCGAGGCCGATCTGACCTTCCCCGGCGCCATCGAGACGGACCGGAGTTTCCTGGAGGATGAGTCAGGGAGGTCCATCCATGGCGACGACCTCTCCTCGCCGGCCGTACTCGACCGATCCTTCGACCTCGACCTGCCGACGTCGAGCAGCGACGTCTACGAGTGGTACGAGGCGGAATTGACCCGCCGCGGGTGGTCGAACCCACGCGGCGCCCAGGCCCCCGGGACGCTCGACGACGACGTCACCTACCGCTACCGCGACGACGGCCGCACCGACACGTACTCGATCCGGGCGGGACCCTCCGGCAGGACCGTCACGGGGTTCCTCACCCGCTACACGATCGACGTCGAACTCGACGACGGTTGACGGCCTTCGGCACCGGTCCCAGATCGGCGACCTGGACTGATGCAGCGCGCTCGGAGGGACTCGAACCCCCAACCTTCTGATCCGTAGTTCGATCAGCAGGGATGGCCGGGAGTGACCGTGAGTACCGAATGTTGCCGGTGACCTGGGGATTTGCCGTCGAGCGGTTGCCCGACAAGATCCACCATAGACCGCTGTTCCCCGGGTTTGGTTCTCAACCCGGTTCTCACGGAGATTCGCGTTTGAGGCGGTGCGGATCGAGGCCGCGCGGGTCCGTTGGGTCACGGTCCTACAGACCGTCCAAGTCCTCCGCCCTGTTCCATTCGCCGAGGAGTTTCACGTGGAGGACAGCACCGGCGAGCGTCTCCGGGAAGATCGCCAAGACGTTGTCGACTCCAGTGGCAGACGGTGATCGGATGGCTTGGAAGGCGTGCTCGTGGGCGGCCTCGCCGATCTCCTGAGTGAACCCGTGGTCCTCCCGCACGAGGTCGGCTTCCTCGACGCCGAGCGAGCCCAAGGTCGCGGCGTCCGTGAGGTCCAAGACCTTGTCGAGGTCGGTGCTGACTTCGTAGAGCTCGCGTGGTAGGAGCGATTCGACGCCAAGTCCTTGGCGCTCGGCCTGTCGGGTCAGTTCTGCCGCGACGCAGGGTCGGGTCAGGCAGAGGTAGAGGACAGGGAAGCTGTGTGGCGGGTTGAAGCGACCACCAAGCCGCCTCGCACCGTCGCCGCTGCGAGGGTCGAAGCCCTTCGCCTGGTTCCGGTAGGCGACGACGGAGAGGGAAGTTCCGGGGATCAGGCCGAGCGCCCGGGGGTCGAGCGACGGCATCTCAGATGGTGACGCCCTCCGCCAAGGCAAGCAGGAGGTCGACCACTCGCTGGTACTGGCCGGCGGCGACCAGGTCGAGAGGCTTCTCGTAGCCGAGGTCTGGGTTTGGCGAGCGCATCCAGAAGCGGGCTGCGTCGTCGCGCATGACGCGCCGGGCGAGATCAACGACCGCCCGGAGCTCAAGCAGACGCTCCTCCGCCTCTCGGCGAGGGGCTGCGGCCTCGGCCTTCCACCTGGCCACGCTTCGAGGATTGCTGTCGCTCACCCGTGCTAGGTCGGCAGTGTCGACGACGTCGCCCTCGTAGAGGTGGTCCAGCAGAGAGGTGAGTGTCGTCATGATCTCCTCGTCGCCCGAACATGTAGCGGAATGTCGCGCTTACGTCATAGTATACGTCGGGCGCCAGTAAGGAGAATCCAGTGGATCCCGATTTCGGTCATGGCTTCATCCCCCGCATCGGCGAGGAGAACTACAAGGCGGTCGACCGCTGTGTCGGGCCGACCGACTTGTTCTCGTCCTCCCTCGACCTGCCGTGGGCGATCGTGGACGGTGCCTGGGCTGAGCAGAAGCCTGAGCTGCTCGGCACGCTTCGCGAGCACGGCACGCATCTGCTCGTCGACACACACGGCTGGCGCTATCGCTACGAGTCAGCCCTCGACGTCGGGAAGCTGCGCGACGCCAGCTGGGCTCCGACCTCGCCGCTGTCACCCGTCAACAAGTCGGCGGCCGCACCTTTCGTCGAAGCAAGCATGCGAGCCCAGGCCGAGCTGGGCGCCGGCGCGTACTTCGTTCCCGGTTGGTTGCCCGCGTCGCCCGACGAAGACCTGCGGCCCGCGTACGAGCACATCCTCGCGACAGCGAGCGAACTCTCTGTCGCGCCGAAGCCGTTCGTGCTCTTCGTCGGTGGCCACACCCAAGGCCTCGACCAGGTCGCGGCGCTGCTGGACGATCTCCCGCACTTCATCTCCGGCATCTACCTGCAGATGACGCCGATCTGCCCGATGAAGGTCGGCCCGTCGAAGCTGGAAGCGCTGACCAGCGTCTACCAGCACGCCGCCTCGCTCGGGTTCCAGGTGATCGCCGGTCACGCTGGTGCAGTGACGCCGGCGCTCCGAGCGCTCGGCGTCGACGCCGCTGATGCGGGTCTGGCGATCGGCGAGAACTTCGACCAATCCTCGGCGAAGCGACGCACCAAGCCGGATCCGGATGAGGACCGTAAGACCGGCGGGGGCCGGCGGTCCCGCATGTACTTCGGACAGATCGGACGATCCCTCGAAGCCAGCGAGGTCGAGCGACTTCTCGCAGTGCCCGGAGCCGCAGCAGAGCTCCGCGCCTGTCGACTGCCCTGCCACCGGTTCAGCGGCCACCATCTCCTCGACCAGGCCCGAGAGCACTCCCTCCGGGCGCGAGTGGAGGAGGCCCAGCCCGTGAACGCTCTGCCCCCGAGCATGCGAGCCACCTCTGTCTACGAGCGTCTCAAGAAGCAACGGTCGACTCTCGCCACGATCAACGGCGCCCTCGAAGCGGCCGGTGAGCTGCCCCTGGATGTGAAGCCGCTCGACAATCACATCGCCTGGATCTCGCGCGCTCTCGCCGCTCGCGCCGCGGCGTAGCCCGCCCGATCGGAGCCGGAGCCCCACCCGCTTGTCGCTGGGGCAGCGAGCAGGGAGTCCGTGAACCGTGGGAGCTAGTCACCGATTGGGGGTGGCCCTGGAGGCCGCGAGCCGTGTCCGCAGCGGTGACGGTTCGGCGTGTCTCACCTGGGGCGTCTTCCATGAGGGCGTCGATGACGCCGATCTGTGCGGCGCGGACGCGGAGGCCTACCGGGCTCTGCTGGACCGTGTCCGACGGCTGACCGGCGAGAGCTGGCTGGACGATGTGTGGCGGCGAGGGGCTGCCGTGAGCTTGGTCGACAGTCTCCAGACTGAACGCCGCATCTCGACCCCGCTGCGCAGTTTCCTCGCCTTCGCGTTGTCTGCTGTCGGTGCCGAAGATGTCGAGGGACTGGATCAGGTACTTGCCAAGGAGATCAGAGACCCGGCCTCGTGGTCCCATGCGTTGGTTCAACTGGAGCTCGCTGCGCTCTGGCGGAAGCGCGGCGCATCCGTGTCGTTCGGACCTGCCAACGGCGCAAGGCGCAGTGCTGACCTGAAGGTCGACTTCAGCGATGGACGGTCCATGCTGGTCGAGGTCACCACTCGTGGCCTTGACCGCCTGACGCGAGAGACGAGCAGTCGACAGGATCGGGCATCGGCGGCAGTCCTCGCCAGGCTCCGTCGCACCCACGGTGTCCAGATCTGGCTCGAGCACGGAGACGAGGATCCAACTGACGGCGAGCTGTGGACATTCTCGGCCCGCATCGCCGATGCAGCCGATCTCGTGGGTGCCGGGCTCGGCGGACGAATGGTCGTCCTGGACGGACCACACGGTTGGACGGCCACGATCGGTCAGACGACGTCGAATGCGCCGATGAAGCTCAGCGGACCGATCGTCGAGCACGACGAGGCGAGAGACCTTCGGCGGCGTCTCGACAAGAAGGCCGATCAAGCTGCAGATGGCGACGCGACCTGGGTCTACCTACTGCACAGCGGATTTGCCTTCTACCTCGGGGACTTCGCCGAAGCTTCTCCGGTCCAACAGCTGGCGTCGCTCAGGAGGGAGTTCGCTGCCCAGCTCTCCCACCCGGCGATTGCAGGACTCGTATTCACGACGAGAACGCTGTACCCCCACCCCGATCGCGTTGAATGGGCCGATGATCGATCCGTCGCGATCGTCGCCTCCGACGATCGGGTGACGCACGCCGCGCTCATCGTTGGTGCGCCGGATACTTCGGCCGACGAAGTTCGCTGGTGGCACGACCTGTATGTGCGCCATCTGCCGGGCTGGCTTGCCTGGCAGGCCGACCAGCTCGGAGTCCACCTCGCCATGCTCGAGTGATGCCTGGGTGGGCCCTGGCGTAAGCGCACAACCTCGCCGCCTCGATCTCCGCTGGTTGCGCTACTGACTATTCCAGGCGAGCTGCCACCCGATCGAGCACGCGCATGAGGAGGCTGGCGACCACGACCGCTTCAGCCGCCTCGGCGACATCGTCGTAGTCAACTTCCCGATGTCCGGACGGGTTGCGGAGCACGGCGTAAGCCCCGGCGAACATGGCGCGGGTCCCCTCCCGCTCACCCTTCACGGCGTCAGGGTCGGTCAGACGGCCAGACGGCCCGAACGCCTGATTCATGAGGTCGACCCCGACCAAGTCGTCGGCAAAGTTGCCGAGGTCACGGACCCTGATCTCGACAGCCTTCATGGCAACGAAGACAGCCTGCTCGTACTCACCAAGGAGGAACTGGCGTCGAGCGGTCCGCTCCACGAGCGGGTGAAGCCCAGTCTGCATGCGATGGCGCGCTCGGACGGCGGCGAGACCGTCCGCTATTGCTCGGTGGCCGGCACGAGTGACGAAGATCGCGGCGTCCGCGGTCTGCTTCGGGGTCCGAGCGATCAGTCCTTGCGCACGCAGCCAGCCGAGTGCCTCAGCAAATGCACGAAGAGCGCTGTCGTCATGCGCATACCGAGGATCTTGGGACGCCTTATTCAAGTAGTTGTATTCGTTCCACTCGTTCGCGGCGACCAGGTCTGCGACGACCGCGAGGCCCAGCTCGTCAATGGGGAGTGCTGTCACCGTGGCGGCGTCGAGATCGATCACCAATGCATGATCGCCGACCAGCACCGTGGCCTGCTTCGCTGCGAAGTCACCTGCTGTTGGACGACGGCCTCACCGACACCTCTGACTTCAACTGCCGGCGGTGGGTGGACTGCTGTCGCACGCAGTCCTCAGGGGGGTCAAGCCCGCCGTAGCCGCTCCGCGTTCACGTCGTTGGCCGTGGCCCATGCCTCGACCTCGTGATAGCGGGACATGGTGAACTGGCGAGGGACCAGGGTGCCATCCGACAGGACCTGCGCCGGTTCGGGCAGTCCGAACCAATGGAGAAGCCCTGCAAGCGACTGATGAAGAACGGTCAACCGCTGCTGCATGGTGAGCGTTGCGCTCAGGTCCGCGATGGTTTCGGAGCGCACACGCCCGGTGAGGGTCCGGCTGGGCCGAACCCTTCGAACCGTGCCGGTGTCGCTCTCGATTAGCTCGATCGGCTCGCCGAGAACGCCTTCCTCGTCGTCGGCGTCGATGAACCCCATGACGACGCGAGCCGTGCCCCACGCGCCCGCCTCGGCGGCACACCAGCGAAGAACAAGGTCCATGAGAAGCACGCCGTCGTCCACGAGGGTGATCTCTCCGACTTGGCGCCCATCATCCTCGCCCGTGGATCTCAACCCGATCGGGACTGCGGCGAAAGCCCCGCCATCGACGTAAAGCTCCACGAGCGCCTCGCGAACGTCGGTTTCATCCTCCGTCGAAGAAAACCGCGACCCAGTGAACACGACTCGCCCGGGGGCCGCGATTCCCTGCCCATAGGCGGCGATCGTTCTTCCCAGCGGTGATGAGGTTCTATTCGTGCGTTGCCACTGATCGATTCTCTCGACGGTCGCCTTGTCGAGCCGGCCCTGAACCGGCGCCTCCGGAGCGACTGCCACGAACAGCCAAACGCCCGATGCTCGGATGAGGGCGCTCACGCCGTTTGCGATCGCACCATCGAGGCGAGCGACCTCAGCTGCCTGTGCGTCGAGCCGCTGGCGATAGCGCTCAGCCACTTCAGGCTCGCTCAGCCAGACGGTGTCCGAGCCGTGGCGGACTGGGTAACGGAGCGCGGTGCGTCCCTCCCCACTGGGGCTGTTGACCGCGTGAGGCGATCGAGGGCTTGGCGGAACGACGACCCCCAGAAAGTGGTCACTGGGCGTGCGCTCGACCCAGACGCACTCAAAGCTCGCCACCGGCGAGAGGTAGTTCACCGCGGCCTGTCGCAGCCGGCGCTCCTCTTGCTCCGCCGTCGAGGACAGGCTCCACCCCGGCGCGTTCGTCGCCACTCCGTCGACATCTTCCACGCCGACGAGCAGCAGCCCGCCACGGTGATTCGCGAAGGCTGCGACGTCCTTGGCGAACTCCTGCTCGGGTAACCACCCGGAGCGAGGTCCCTTCGTCGGAGGTTCCAGTGCCGCCTTGAAGTCCAGGACCTCGGACTCGTGTACGGCTTCGTGCACGAGGCGCTCAATTGCTGCTTGGTTGAGACCCTCGGCATCGAGTGCCCCGCCGAGGAGAGCCTCAAGCTCCGGCTGCCTCCAGATCGGCATCTGTCACTCCCACTCGGCGAAGTTCTTCAGGCCCGACCAGGTGCCGCCGGCCTGCTTGATCGCGGTCTCGGTGGCGAACAGGTAGTGCCAAGTGGCGGTGGCGTCGCCGCTGTCGTTGGCGAAACGGGCCCATTCGAAGCCGGCGTTCTTCTTCTCAAGGACGTCGGGGTCGTTGGCGCGATCGTCGGCCTTGCCCTCGACCATCCAGTGATCGCGGTCGCCGGCCACGACGATGAAGTCGGGGTAGTGGCGTTGGCGGTGGCCGTAGGGGATCCACACGTCCTGATGGGTTTCGACCCGCAGCCACCAGGCGACGTCCGGGTTGGAGGCCTCGAACAGCTCGGCGAGGGCGAGCTCCGTGCTGCGAGCGTCGAAGCGGGCGTATGGGAGGATCGAGCGGGTCCAGCCGCTGTACCAGCGCCGCGGTGCCCAAGCTGCGGTGCGAGGGAAGACCTCGTCGGGCGCAACGATCCCTGTGGGCGGGTGGTCGACCAGTTCGACACCGGTCTGCAGCGAGGTTCCCCGTTGGGAGTGGAACTGGCGGACGAGCGACAGGAAAGACGAGACGGCGTTGGCCACTTTGGCGTCGGTCCAGGTGGTCGACTCCTCGTCGGTGACGCCGGCACCAGTGAGGAAGGCGGCGACGAGTCGGGTGATGGCGTTGGACTCCTGGCGGGTGCTGGTGACGTAGCGCGAGCGCAGCACTTGACTGCGGATGCGATCGCGCAGGGCGTCAACGGGCAGCGAGAGCTGAGAGGCTTCGACGGGGTCCTCGGCCACAGTGGCGGCGATCTGCACCCCCTCACCGGTCTCATCGGCGATGCGGTCGGCGCCGAGGGCCTGCCGGTCGAGCGTCGGCGCTGTGTCACTGGCGAACTGCGCACCCAGGTCGGCGGCGGCCTGGTTCGGCACGGTCGACAGCGAGAACGGCTGGGGCACCAGGCGAGGGACCAGCCGGGGGAACTTCACCCGCGACGCCCCTGCGACGATGTCCATCGTCGTTGTCAGCGCGAGCGCCTGCTGCTCGGTTTCGGCGAGTCGGCGCTCGATGTCCTCGACCGCGGCACCGAACAGTCCGCCGTCCACGACTTCGCCTGTCTCACCGAACACGCCGGTCGACCCGACGAGCACGTCGAGGCGGCCCGAGCCGTCGGCTGCCTCGAGTACGGCTGTCTCCCCAGCGCCCGCGAGCGAACCGTCGTCGGGGGCAACGAGCTGGGTGGGATGGCGCTCGGTGAAGAACGCCTCCAACAGCGTGCCGGCATCGGTCAGCAGGTCACGGAACCTGCGGTGCGAGAGCACCTCGACGGTGTCCAGCATCTGCCGCCCGGTGCGCTGTCCGAACGGCAGGCGCAGCCCGCGACCCAGGACCTGCTCGGACAACGACTCAGACTCCAGGGCCCGAAGGGCGCAGACGACGTAGATGTTCTTGACGTCCCAGCCCTCCTTGAGCATCTGCACCGACACGATCGCCCTCACGGGCGAATCGGGCTCCTCGACTCGGCCAAGGGCGTCCAGCGCAGCATCGGGCGAGTCGCTGGTCACGGTGAGCACCTGAGCGGGATCACCCAGCAGGTCCGGCCCGGCGAGGATCTCGGCGACCTCGTTTGCCTCCTCGATGGTCGAGCACACCAGGAACATCACCGGGTTCACCGATGGCTCGCCCGTCTGGTCCGCGTAGGCGGCGAGGGCAGCGGCCTTGTGCTTCAGCAGGATCACGCCATCGGCGAGCTGGCGTCGGATGTCGGCCGACCCGTCACGCCGAGCCACCAGGACCGGCACCTTCACGTAGCCATCGGCGATGGCCTCGGCCAGCGGGTAGTGGAACACGATGTGATCCGGATCCGTCCGCGGATCCGGCGTGGCAGTGAGACCGATCAGCGCCTGGGGCGACAGGTCGCGGACAGCACGGGAGAACTGCGGGCCGAAGTAGCTGTGGTGCTCATCGGCGATCACCACCAGGTCGGGCACCGAGCGGAGGTGCTCGTAGAGGCTGGCGCCGAGGTTCTCGTCGTAGTCCCGGACCCGCCGTGACGTGTTCGCCGTCGGGCGCAGGAGCTGCTGCACGTTGAACACGAACAGCTTGAAGTCCTCGCTCGAGCGGAGGGACTCGCTCACCGAGCCCCGAGCGAAGTCCTCCGCCGTGATCACCGTCGGCCGTACTTCGAGGCCGGCCACGAACTTGGCGCTCCCCGGCGTGAAGTTGGTGACCGTCTTCGTGAGGATCGTCGTCCCCGGGCACACGATCAGCACGTTGCGGGTTCCCGCCGCCGCGAGGTAGTCGATCACCCCGGCGGCGATGTACGTCTTGCCCGTCGCGGTGGCCAGATCACAGACGATCTCTGCGCCCGGCTCGGCAGAATCCAGGGTGTCGGCCACCGCCATCACCGCGCGCCGGTTCGGGTCGCGGAGATCGAGGCGCGCCGCAACGTCCTCGACCGCAACAGGATCGAACGGGACGATCACCGTCGTCCTCCCCCGCGCAGAAGGTCGTGTGGCGCGTGCCTGATCCTCGAGCCGGGCGACAGCCGGCGCAGTGTCGGCTCAGCGTCCTCGGTGAACGCCTGGCCCACCACGACCACCCGCTCCCGCTCCTCGAGCGCGGCAACCAAGAACTCGACCTCGGCGGCGCCGACCACACCGTCCAGCACCGCGAGACGCGTTCTCCCCTTCCGCCCGCAGAACGGAGGCTCGTCGACCTTCACGAACCCAAGCTGTGCCGCTATCGCCTCCGAGAACGCGCCGTTCGTCGCCCACTCCGCCAGAAACACGTCACCGGTCTCGGCATCGAGATCGAACATCGACGGCCCGACCCGGACATGCCGGAACCCACCGCCGCCGGACCACAGGGTCTCGGTCACAGTCTTGTCAGCACTCCGCAGGGCCTTCGTCACGGCCTTCATGGTCGGCTCGTCCAACCCGGTGTCGTCCAGCCGCCCGTCGTCGAACATCGCCTTCAACGCCTTCGCGGCCGTCGTGGCTTCGCCAGCCTTCACCCCGGCCGGCGGGTCGTCGCCCGCAGGTCTCGTGACAGTGGTGACTCCGCCGGGATCCTCGCCATTCACGACCTTCGTCAAACGAGGCCTCGTGAAGGTCTCCACCGTGGACTGCTCCCGTTCGACGGTCACCCAGCGCCGCCCCATCTTGTGGGCCACTGCCGCAGTGGTCCCGGACCCAGCGAAGCAGTCGAGCACGATGTCACCTGGCTCGCTGGCGATATGGATAATCCGCTGAAGGAGCCGCTCAGGTTTCGGGGTGGCGAAAGGATGCTGCCCGGCGAACAATGCCTTTATCTCGTTCTTCGCCGCGCGGTTGTGCCCAACCTCTTCGTGCGACCACCACGTGTCAGGGACCCTGCCCGCGTCCGAGATGTGCTGCTTTCGCTGGAACCCTCGGCTTCCGCCGGGCCCGGTGAGGTAGATCGTCGGCCAGTTGCCTGCGTCGTACACCGCTTGGGCCTGGGCGGACGCCGTGTCGAGCGGGTCGACGAGCATCAACGCCTTCACACCCGGTCGCACCAGTTCTGGCTCGACACCGCAGATGCGGGCGCGAGCCTCCTCATCGCCGATGTCGCGGGGCTCATAGCGCGCGTACCGCGAGAGCTCGGTGAGCATCGAGGACTGCTCCATCGCCCAGCAGCGACCGACTCCCGGGTAAACGAGATGGCCGCCGATCGGGTGCTGGACCGCGTACACCATGCCTTGATGGGACGCGGCGCTGGGAGCCGTGGGGTCTTTCTTGCGCCAGCGGACCGGATCCCCATCTTGGTTGCCGAAGGTGTCGTCGGTCGACTTCAACCGCGGCAGTCGGTCGGGCATCCATGCCGGTGACCTGCGATACACGAGCAGCGAGTCATGCGAGATGGACAGGCCCATGGCATCGGAGCGTGGTGAGTCGGCCTTCTGCCACACCACCTCGGCAACGAAGTTCGCTGCTCCGAGCACCTCGTCCATGACCACCCGGCAGCGGTGGACCTCGGCGTCGTCGAGGTGGACCCAGATGCTGCCGTTCGGAGCAAGGAGCGGCTTGAGCTGCACCAGGCGGTCCCGCAACATCGAAAGCCAGACCGAGTGCTCGAGATTGTCGTCGTAGTGGGCGAAGGCCTGCCCCGTGTTGAAGGGTGGGTCGATGTAGACGAGGCGGACCTGCCCGGCGTAGCGCCGTGCGAGCTCCGGGATGCGGTTCATCGCAGTGAGGGCGTGAAGAGCGTCGCCTTCGATCAGCAAGTTGCTGTCCCCGGGCGAGATGGCACCGACGGTGTCGACGTCGTGGAGCAAGCGCACCTCGTTGACCCTGGGGTCAGCGGGGTCGACCCACCGGTAGCCGCCCTCGGGGTCTGAGATCAGCCGCAGGTGCTTGTTCGTCCACGTCAGCTCCAGGCGGCCGCTCGGCTCCAACCGTCAACCCCATTCGTCCGGCAGTCTCACGACTGTAGGGCCCTTCCGTGACCCGGTCCGGGTGGCCGTCTCGTGTGCGCGGCCGCCCGTGCAGAGTTTCGACCCGCCCAACGGCCTATAGAGGCATGGAGCGACAGACGAGTGCATTGGCGCTCGCGGGAGACCCGGCGGGAGGTCGGCCGGGAAGTCTGGTTGAATGGTGGTCGTCGTGATGCGTGTCACGACACTGAAGGCCACCTCGGACAAGTTGCCCGGGCTGCTCGCCTACTACGCCGGGCTGGCTGAGGACCGGGAGCGTCCCGGTCTCGGCCGAGGGCCCGTCGACTACTACCTCGACCCGGATGAGCCGCCGGGGCGCTGGTGGGGTCGAGGGCAGGCCGGCCTCGACCTGGACGGCGCCGTCACGGGTGAGCAGCTGCGGGCGGTGCTCGACGGATCTCATCCCTCAACCGGGCGGCAGCTGGGTCGGCGGTTCGGCGACTCGTCAGCGCGGGGGTTCGATGCCACGTTCTCGGCCCCGAAGTCAGTCTCGGTTCTCTGGGCGCTGACACCGGATCCGTGGGTACGGGCCGAGGTGCTCGCCGCGCACGACGCAGCGGTCGACGCAGCGCTGGCGTGGTTCGAACGGCACGGCGCCGTCACCCGTCGAGGCCGCGACGGCGTGTTCCAGGTCGACACGCTCGGGGTCACGGCGGCGCTGTTCCGCCAGCACACGTCCCGGGCGATGGACCCTCAGTTGCACACGCACGCCATCCTCGCGGCCAAGGTCCAAGACCCTTCGGTTCGGTGGCTGTCCCTCGACGCCCGCTTCCTCAAGTACCAGCAGCGCAGCATCGGCGCCGTCTACGACGCGGCGCTCCGGACCGAGCTCACCAGTCGCCTCGGCGCCACCTGGGTCGACCCTGGAGCGGGGGTGTTCGACCTGGCATGTGTCCCCGAGGCGGTGCGCGAGGGCTTCTCGAAGCGCACCGGCCAGGTGGAGGCCCGGCTCGCACAGTTGGTCCGTCGGTGGAGCGACGACCACGACGGACTCCCACCATCGCCACGCACGATCGCGCGGCTCGAGCGTGACGCCGCAGAGCAGTCCCGGCCCGACAAGACCCACCCCGCCGATGCCCGCGAGCTCCACGCAGAATGGGCGGCCGAAGCCCGGGCCGCCGGCTTCGACCCAAGCGCCCTGGTGCCGGAGCGGATCGCAGGCCGACGGCCTCCGATGGGCTCGATCACCGACGAGGAACTGGTCGACGAGGCGCTGTTGCGCATTGCGGAGGAGTCCTCCTCATGGCTCCGAGCCGACCTTGCCCGTCACCTCGCCACCGTCGTCGACGCCGGCCCGACCGCCGAGGAGGTCGTGGTCGACATCGACCGGCTCGCCAGCCTGGCCGAGGCTCGTTGTGTCGCCCTCGGACCTGAACCTGACACCGCCGCCCCACGGCGAACGGACGGCCGACCGGTCACCGAGCACATCACCGACCGACGCTTGACCACCCCGTCGGTGCTCCACGAAGAGAAGGACCTTCAGTCGTGGGCTACTGCGAGCATCGGGCAGACAGCCACGTCGGGCGACCGACAGATCCCGGCGGCTGCGGCAATGGCTGGAGACGATTGTCTGGTGCTGGTCGTCGGCCCGGCGGGAGCGGGCAAGACCACCGCCACCGCCCAGGCGGTCGCCTCAATGAGCGCCCGTGGTCGCCCGGTGGTCGGCTTGGCTCCGTCGGGCAAGGCAGCCGATGTTCTCGCCCGCGAGGCCGACTGCGTGACCAACACCGTCGCCGGGTTCCTCACCCGCCACCGCGACAAGCCATCACCGTGGCGCGCCGGGACGACGGTGGTCCTCGACGAGGCCGGCATGACCGGCACCGCCGATCTCGCACAGCTCGTCAGCCTCGTGCGTGAGCATCGCTGGCGGCTCGTCGCCATCGGCGACCCCGCCCAGCTCCCATCGGTCGCGCGGGGCGGAGTGTTCGCCCGCTGGTGCGACACCCTTCCGACCCACACCCTCGACGAGCCCCGACGATTCACCGAGCCATGGGAAGCAGCCGCCAGCCTCGGTCTCCGCTCCGGTGATCCCGACGCCGTCGACGCCTACGCCGCTCACGATCGTGTTCACACGACCCACCCGGCCCTCGTCGCCAGCCAAGTCGCCCGAGTCCATCAGCGCGCCGAAGGCGACGGGCGATCGGTGGCGATCACTGTCGGCAACGCCGAGACGGCGCGGGCCATCAACCGCGAGATCCAGTGGCTTCGCAAGAGCAGAGGCCCCGGGGCGGACCTGCATGACGGCACCCGAGCGCACGTGGGTGACCAGGTCGCCACCCGCCGCAATGACGCCAACCTGCGCTGCGGAAGCGGGGCCAAGGTCCGCAACCGGCAGATCTGGACGGTCACGGCGGTGGGTCCGGACGGCCGATTGACTGTCACGGATCCCCGTCGGGGCACCGTCGATCTCCCACCTTCGTACGTCGCCGCCCACGTCGAGCTGGGGTGGGCCGTCACCGGATACGGCAGCCAGGGCGACACGGTCGACGTTGGCATCGCCGTCCTCGACGTCACAACCAGCCGCAACCACGCCTACGTCGCCATGACCCGCGGCCGCCACGCCAACGACGCCCTCCTCGTCGATCCCACTGGCATCGAGGACCCCGCCGACCTATTTGCCCGAATCACCGCCCGGGCGGCCAACGGCGAGTCGGCGCTCGCCGTCCAAGACCGCTTGCACCGAGCCGCCGGCTGCGAGGTACCCGGAGGGGCAGGCGAGCGTCACGAGCCGACCATTGAGGAGCAGGTCGAACGCATCCACAAGCGACTCGACCAGATCCAGAGACGTCCGACGCCTCCGCCCGATCACTCGCTCGGCCGGTAGGTGCCGGGCCTTGTGCCTCCGCGTCGCCTGGGCGCCGAGCAGGAAAGGTGCACACTGGCAGGCCGGTCCTCCGCACTGGCGCTTCGCCACGCCTGTGCGCGCAAGCTGCCCCGTGGCCGCGGCCTATGGCCGTGGGCGGCTCTAGGGTCGCGCGATGGACGATCTCGGGCCGGATGAAGCCGCCGAAGCGGCGGTGGACGCGGCCTACGAGTGGCACCGCGAGGCGGTGTCCGAGCACGACAGAGCGGTCCCGCCCGCACCTGGCACGCCGGCACCAGAGATCCTCGCGATGAGCTTCGACGAGATGATGGCGGCACCAAGGGTCGAGCTGCTCGACTGGAGTGGCTCCACGCTGCAGACGGACGAGCTAGCAGCCGAGAAGTTGAGCAGGCCGATCGACTTCCACCTGGTCGACCCGGCCTTCGATGAGCTCCCGGGCAGTCACGCGTTCGACTTCGTCTACTACCACCTATTCTCGTACTACGACCATCTAGTGCGCCGGATCCTCTTCGAGTACCCGGACCGGGGGGAAGTGGTCTCGCACGTCTCTCGCCGCATCTTTCCGTTCGACATCGACAGGTACATCGAGAGGTACGGCCTCGTCGCGCCGAGGGCCGAGTCAGGCAACGAAGCAGCGCAGTCGAACCTGTTCGCACTCATGATGTGGATGTCGTACGTGGGCTGCGTCACACTCACAATCCCGACTGCCTACCCGAACGATGGAGTGGATCCGGGGGTACTCGCCGGAGCCCGGGCGAAGGCTCTCGAATCGCTCGGTGGGCTGAGCTCGTGGCTCGTCTACGCGCAGACGGACTTGCAGTACGCCATCGCGTTCATGCTCCGTCGCGGCGCGGAGGCGGTCGCCTTCGGCTTGCTCGGGGACGTCGCGGGCCGGAGCCAGATCGGGCCTGCGCAGCAGTCGGCGGTCAACGTGCACTTCCACTCCGTGGTCGCATCGCAGATCCAGCTAGCCTCGACCGAGGGGATGGCCGTGGACATGTCGGGAGACCGGATCCAGGCGGGCGAGGGGTCGACGGTTGTCAACCGTTCGGCTATCACGAGTTCCTTCAACTCGGTCTCCGATTCCGGCCTCCGCGAGGATCTTGAGCGCCTGATCGCCGTGGTCGAAAGTGCCGGCGATGCCGAGGCAGCAGAGCTGACCGAGGCGTTAGTCGCCGAGGCGGTGGGCCCCAAGCGGCGCTCTGTGCTCCGCCCGCTCTGGAGCAGGATCCAAGAGATCGTCCCGACGGTCGGGGCGGCGGTTACGGTCGGCTCAAAGCTGTCCGAGTTGCTCAGCTAGCCGGCGAGCCGCGACCGGGGAGACCGCAGCGACCGGTCGGGCTGGGCGCCTACCCCTGCGACGCGCCGGCCCGGATTCGCGGCGCGAAGCTGCGTCGCCTCGTCGGCAACCTCCCACTAGAGCCCGAGGCTCGCCTCCAGGGCCTTGTCCACCGATTCCATCCTGGAGGCCGGAAGGTGCGCCACCACACCGCGCGCGGCGTTGATGCGGTGATCCCGATCGATCGAGCGGATGTGTCCGCACTCGACGACGGAGTCCTTGCCGCCCGGGCCGAGCTCACTGGCGGGAACCTGGACCTGGGCCGGGTAGCCCTTGTAGGCGCCGGCGTCGGTGATCGGTGCGACGATCGTCAGCGGGCTGCCCGCGTTGCCCCCGTTGTTCTGGACCACCAGGCATGGCCGCTCGCTGAGCGGGTCGTTGGGGTCATGGCCCTTCTTCTCCACGCCGAGCGCACCGACCAGGCAAACCCACACGACGTCTCCCCGCTCCACCGGCACAACAGCCACGCCAAGACCGTACCGACTCGCCACCGGCGGACCCGGATCAGGCAGATCATCGTGGGCCGGCACGCGACGACCGGCTCGGGCCGCCTCATACGGCTGGCAGTGGTCGGTGTAACCGCGTAGCGGGTTCTCCATCGGCTGGGCACCACCAGCGCTCCGGGCTTTCGCTTGTGAACCGATCATCAATCTCCGGACTGGCGCCAGGAACGACTTCCTGAGCGGCAGGCCCGACGAAGCCTGACCTGATCCTCCACGCGGTGGACCGCCCCCGACCATCCCGCTCGCTCCGGTATTGGAATGCACCTGCCGACCCGGTGCCAGGCCGCGCAGTTTTCGTGTCCTCAACGGCCTACATGGACAACAGCCGGTCATGGAGGTGCACCGTGAACGACGCAGACAACCCCACCGCATCAGGGGGCCAGCGCCCGCTGATGTCGATCGCTGAGGTCGCCGACCTTCTCGGCGTCTCGGTGCGCCACGTCCGCCGCCTCGTTCAGGAACGGCGCATCCCGTTCTTCAAATGGGGCCACCTGCTGCGCTTCGACCCTGACGAGATCGAGACGTGGCTGCAGCGTTCCCATGTTCCGGCCAGCGGAGCACGCAACGACCTGCGGCGCAGAGCGACCGACTGAGCTCCACGAGGTGCCGAGCGGCGCCTATCCCGCCGCGGCGTCCTCGTCGCCGAAGAGGGCGGCGCCGATGGCGTCGGCGGCGTCTCGCTGCATCGTCGGGGTGACGTGGCTGTAGAGGTTCACGAACAAGGTCGGATCAGCGTGACCGAGGCGCTCGGCGGCCACCTTGGGGGCGACGCCCTGGTCGAGCATGAGGGTGGCGCTGGTGTGGCGCAGCCCGTGGGCGGTGAGGCGAGGGAGCCCAGCGGCCACTGACAGGTCGGCGAGGGTCTTGGACAGGTGCTGGGGGTGGTACGAGCCACCGGCGGGCTTGGTGAACACGTACTCGGTGGCCTCGTAGCCCGGCGCTCGGGCCTCGAAGCGCTGCTGGTGCGCCTGCGCGCGCAGGACCTGGACCAGGCTGTCGTCGAGGTCGATGATGCGTCTCGAGGTGACGCTCTTGCCGTCGGAGGCGACGAGGTCCCAGCCCAGTGAGGTGGCGAACTCGACGATGCGGACCCGGCGGCGATCGAGGTCGACGTTGGGCCAACGCAGCCAGACCAGCTCACCGATACGGAGCCCGGAGCAGAGCAGGAACGCCCACAGCGGATACAGCCGGTCGCCGGCCTGGGACGCCAAGAATGCTCGGGCCTGCTCGGGGGACCAGTGCCACGGGGTCGACCGCCGAGCCTTGGGGCGAGGCACCGAGGTCAGCGGGTTCGTACGCAGCAGCCCGAGCTTCACCGCCAGACCGACCGCGCCGGCCAGTGAGGCCCTCGCCAGACGGACCGTGTTCGGGGCAAGCGGCTTGCCGCGCTTGGTGCCAGTCCCTGCGCTCAACTGGCGCTGCCACGCGAGAACCACCTCCGGAGTCAGCGCGCGGACCCGGTGCCGGCCGAGCCACGGCCGCACGTACGCGTCCGCGTTGCGGCGGTAGTCGTAGCGGGTCTTGGGCGAGAGGCGGCCGTCGGCATCGATCCCATCGAGGTACAGGTCGAGCAACTCGTCCACGGTCATCGACCCCTCCACCGTCGGCAGGCCACGGTCGTCGGCTTGCTCGAGCAGATCGCGGCGGGCGCGGGATGCGTCGGTGGCGGTGGGGAATCCCCGCTTGGTGACCTGGAGCCGCTTGCCGCTCAGCGGGTCGCGACCGAGGGTGGCCTTGAAGTACCACGAGCCGTTGTCGGCCCGGTAGACGCCCTGGAGCTTGGGCATGAGAACCTCCGTGAGAACCGGTTTGTGCGGCCCCCGGTTCTCATTTGGTTCTCACGGCGAGGGCGATCCGTGGTGCTGCCCGGGCAAATGTAGCTCTGACCTGGAAGTATGCAGCGCGCTCGGAGGGACTCGAACCCCCAACCTTCTGATCCGTAGGCGGTCCCGACGGGTCCGTCTGCTGTTGTGAGTCCCGTTCTACCCGGTCTGGCGGGGGTTCGGGTCCGGCGGGTGCTACGGAATCCGGGTCCGTGACGCCGCGTGGATTGCCACAGGGATTGCCGACTCTTGGAGGCGTCAGGTCACGGGACCAGTGTGAGGGCGTCGCAGTGCGCTGGGCGCACGACGGCAAAGTCCCGGCGATTGAGCGTGGCGACCGTCGTGACCTTCAGACGCTCGGCCACGGCCACGACCGACGCGTCGACCAGCCCCAGGCGTAGGTCGGCGTACTGGACGATCAGGTCCCGGCAGCGGGCCCAGTCGTCCGCGGTGAGGTCGACGACCTCGATCTCACCGGTCGCGATCGCATCGACGAACGTTGCTTCCGCCTCGGCACCAAGGCGGGACTCGATCATCCACGCGGTCTCGACGGCCACCGGCGTCGGCACGAGGAGGTCAGCGTGCTCGTCGAGCACCGCGGCGCACGCAGCGTGCTCGGGAGTCGAGATGTCTGCTGCGGCGACGAGGATGTTCGTGTCGACCAGCAGCATGGGCCGCGTCGATCAGATGCCGTCGGCGAGCTTGCGGCTGGCGAGCTCGTCCCGCTCGCGACGACTGTCGAACGGCCGGGTGTCACCGGAGGCACCGATCCCGATGAAGCTCAATCGCTGAGACCGCGTCGGTGCGTCCGCTCCATCCTCCGGCAGCCCTGCGGCCAGCTCAGCGATGACCTGGTCCACCACGACGCCACGCCGCGCGGCCTCGGCTTCGAGCCGGCGCACCACATCGGGCGGCAGATCGACGGTCATCGGCATGGCGGCCAGTCTACGAGGACCCTTCTCGTAGGCCACCGAGGAAGGCCTCGAGCCTGGCTCGGTCTTCCGAGCTGAGCGTCGCCAACATCGCCGGCCACTCGCCTCGCCTCGTCAAGTCCCACACCCTTGGAGCACCCTCGTGCACGACGTACCAGTCGGCCGCCGCACCTTCGATCTCGCTCCGCAGCTGTGCGACCTTTTCCGGGTCAGCATCCTCACTCCACACGAGCGGCCCAAGTCGCTCGTAGAGCGCGGCGGACCTGCGGACGACCTCCTCGATGCCAGCCAAGGCCTCGTCGTCAGTCACGCTGCCACATGGCCCGCCACCCGTCACCCTCCTGGCTGACCCATAGTTCGTAGCGACCCACCCCTACAGCGTGCCCGATCCGAAGGGCCGACCCGCTCCGAGATGGCGATCGCACATGCGGCGACCGTCCCGAGAGCGCTTATCGCATCGGCAGCCGCGGCGAGATGTCGGGTGTGGCGGGGTCCGGGTGCCACCCGACGACCGTCGCCACCGGTGAAACTGGGGTGCGGTCTTCCCCGACCGGAGCGACAGGCGGCATGCAGACTTGCTCGCGATCCGGCAATCTCGGGCGATGGCTGACCGAGTGGAACTCGACCTTCGTCCTGTTCGATGGGACCGCGCGGTCTGGGAGGAGGGCGACGTCGAGGGCGCACCAATGGTCTTCCTATTCGAGATGAACGTTGAGGGGAACGTGCTCCGTCAGGTCGAGTTGGCCGGACCGGACCAGACGCCAATAGCAGCGGCGAGCGCGGCCGAGTGGTGGGAGGCTCAGGGCTGGGTCCGACAGGCAGCGACTCCAGCGACGATCGCGTACGAGCAGAGGTTTGGTGGACTCGCCGAGGGAAGTCTCCACGAGTGGGGTCCTGACTACCCCGGTCAACAGGTCAGCTCCGATGAGTTCGAGCGAGCCTGGACCGCTGCCCGGCAGCACCTCTCCGGGTCGGCAGACACCTGACGAGACCCGGATAGCGGTGCCGATCGCGCGCAGTGGATTGTCCTTGTGGCACGCTTGTATCTGCGTGGGGGCCTGACCGACCTCTCGCTGAAGGTGCGAGGACCGAGTCGCCGGATCGAGTGTCATCCGAACAGCGTCGGAGTCTCGACCGCGAACCTCGGCTTCCGGCGGGGCGGGGCCGTCTCGGACGGCGTGTCACATGCCGGACTCGCCAGCACGTCCGTCCCCTCGCTCAGCGCCGTCCACACTGCAGATCGGTCGACACCGAGGGAATCGGCGAGGTGGGCGACCGGGACGACGATGCGGCGGCGGAGACGGATGCACTTGAGGTCGCCGCTGCGGACGAGCTCGTAGGCGGTTGAGCGGCCGACGCCGAGGACCTCGGCGGCTTGTTCGACAGTGAGGGTCAGGGGTTGGTTGGTGCTCATGCCCTCGTAGGCCTCGTGGACGGCCAGGAATGCGCGGGCGATCGTCAGTCCGTCTCGTCCACCACGCTCGGCGGCGTCCGGGAGGTCGCGCGGGAGGCGGCAGGTTTCCCGTAGGGGAACCTGTCAATGTGTGCGCGCCGGACCTCTTGCTTAGGCGTTCGCTCAGCGTGGCGGACCGCTGGTGCCAGTGGTGCGACGGATTTCGCTGAGGATGCTGCCGAGGTACACCGCTGCTGCCTGATCAGTGGCTGGCATCACGTGGGTGTACAGGTTCAGGGTCGTGGCGTTCTCGCTGTGGCCCAGGCGCCCGCTTATCGTCGCGATCGGGACCCCGGCACCACCCAGGACCGTCGCCACGAAGTGGCGCAGGTCGTGTAGGCGCACCTTCTCCAGCCCCACCCCCGCCCGCAGGCGGGCGAAGCGATTGGTGCAGACGTCCGGGCGCCACGGGCGACCCTCGGCGTCGCTGAACAGCACCGCGTCGTCCGCCAAGCGCTCACCGAGCGCCAGGAACCGCCCCCTCGCTCGCAGGCGAACCGCTCGGAGGACGGCGACGGTCTGCTCGTCGATCGCTACCCGGCGGGACTGGTGGGTCTTGGTGTCCTTCTCCCGCAGCTCGCCCTTCACCTGGGAGATCGACCGGCGGATCGCCACCTCCGCACGCTCGAGATCGACATCGGTCCACCGCAGGGCGCATGCCTCGCCTCGTCGGCACCCCGTCGCGGCCAGCACCCACAGGTACGCCGCGAAGTCCTGATCCTCGGCTTCCGCCGCCTCCAGGAGCGTCTGGACCTGCTCGACCGTAGGCGGCACGATCTCTCTCCGGCGCTGCGTCGGAGGCGTCGCATCGACGGCTGGGTTCCGGGCGATCAACCCCCAGCGTCGTGCCTGCTCGAGCGCCTGGCGGATCACCGTGTGGCAGATCCTCACCGTCCGAGCCGACAGGCCTCGGCCGTGCAGCTCGCTGTAGAGCTCGTCGAGGTCGATCGGGCGCAGCGACGCCACCTTGCGCTCACCCAGCGCCGGACGGACATACTTCCGCGCCACCCACTCGTAGGACTCGATCGTCTTGGGCTCGACCAGCCGGCGCTTCACGTCGAGCCAGCGGTCGAGCAGCTCGCCGAAAGTGATCGGTGCCGCTGCGGCGTGGCGGCCCTCGTCGACCTCCACGAGCAAGCGGCTCAGCTCCCGCTCCGCCTCCCGGCGTGTCCCCCGAACCGTGCGCTCGACGTAGCGCCGGACACCCGAGGCATCACGGCCGATGAAGACCTTGACCCGCCAACTCGTCTTCCCTCGCTGCTGGATGTGGCCTCGCATGGCAATCCTCCTCGGACACGTAGGCCCGTCGGATTGCCAAGGGATTGCCAAGTCGAGGAAGAAGCCCCGGAGAGATCAGTCCACAGGACCGTGACCTGGGACTCCAGCGCGCTCGGAGGGACTCGAACCCCCAACCTTCTGATCCGTAGTCAGATGCTCTATCCAATTGAGCTACGAGCGCAGGGAGCGGCCAGTCTAGGCGACCGTCGCCGCCGAGCCACCAGTGGAACGGTCAGCCGGTGAAGGCCGACGGCCAGACCCGGTCGCAGATCAGGATCCACACGGGCAGCAGCACCAGGGTCGAGACCGTCGTGAGGGTGACGATGGCCGAGACGGGCTTGGTGAAGATGCCGGAGTCCTCGGAGAGGACGAACACGGTCTTGGCCGTGGGTTGGGCGAAGATGATCACGAAGGCGGCCGAGAACACGTCGTCCATGCCGAGGACGAGAGCCAGGCCCAGGGCGAACGCCGGCGCCACGAGCATGCGCACGACCGAGAGCCACACGACGTCGGCGCTGGCGTGGCGCAGGTCGTCGAGGTCCACGGTCATGCCGAGCGCCACCAGGGCGGTCACGACGGTGGCGGCGCCGAGGCCGGCGAGCGAGCGGTTGACCACGGTCGGCAGGTTCACGTCGAGGGCGGCCAGCACCAAGCCGACCACGGTGGCGGCCACGATGGGGTTCTTGATGGTGGCGACGATGGCTGCGCCGAACGCCGCCCCCCGGCTCGCCGGGACCCCGTCGTCACCGCTCGGCGTGGCGGCGAGCGCCAGCGTGACCGGGACCACTGCGCACAGGAACACCACGGTGGCCACCACCGACGGCACCGCGCCCACCGAGCCGAACAGGCCCAGCATCACGGGCAGGCCGATGGCCAGGGCGTTGATGCCGCTGGCCGAGAACGCTGCGTAGGCGGCGACGGGTCGGTCGCGGTGCAGCACCGTGGCGTAGACGACGAACACGGCCAGGTAGACGACGGCGAATCCGATGACCGTGGCGAGAACGAGCCGCGGGTCGAACAGCTCGGAGAGGTCCTCCGCGGCCAGGGTGTGGATGAGCTCGGCTGGGGCACACACCCACAGGAAGACCGTGGTGAGGACCTTGGCGTCGGCCGGCTTGGCGAGGCGGCCCTGTACGAGGGCCCACCCGACCACGACGGGAAGCACCAGCGGCAGCACCAGAGTGAAGATCTCGTACAGGCTCACGTCACGACTCCGGACCACTCCCGCCGTCGGGCCCACCGCTTCCGACAGGCCGCGTACCGCCGGGGCACGCTAGTGGACGGCCATTGGCCGATCGGGCACGCCGTTCAGCGGACGTCGGGGTGGCGGCCCCGCACGCCGGCGACCACCCGGTCGAAGGCACCGCGGTCGAGCAGCGCCCCCTCGCGGCGGACCACGGCGGGCGCCACCCGGAGGAGGCGGTCGACGTTGGCGAAGCTGACCCGGCCGTCGCGGTCCCATTCGCCGCGACCGAGCTCGACCCACTCCTCCTCGTCCCACCGGCCGTCGTGGTCCTGGCTCGAGAGGGGCACCACCACGAGGTCGGGCCCGGTGACGCCGACGACCACGGCCGGGCGGTCCTTGCCCTGGTTGGGGTCGTCCTCGTAGGGGATCCAGGTCCAGACCACCTCGCCGGGGTCCGGGTCGCCGTCGCGCTCGGGGGCGAAGGTGATCACGACGTCGGCGGCGGCGACGGGCACCGCGTCGGAGGGCCTGCCATCGTCGAAGCTCATGGACCGAACCGTAGGCGACGAGCCCGGAGGGCTCAGGTGTCCAGGAGGCGGGCGGGGGCCTTGGCCGACCAGGCGTCGGCCAGCACCTCTCGCACGGCGCGGGCACCCGCCACCCGCAGCTGCACGAGCACCGCTGCGTACCCGTCGAAGTGAGGGATGGTGAAGAAGCCCCGAAGATCGGCGCCGAGGAGGATCTCCTTCTCCTCGAGATCGGCGGTGGCCAGCGCGAGGATCGGTCCCTCGGGCACGGGCTCGTCGCCGAAGCGGCGGAGGTCGGCCTTCGAGAAGGCCCGCTCCCAGGCGAACACCTTTCCCGCCACCTCCCACGTGCGGTTGCCATAGCGGCGGCCCTCGGTGACCTCCGGGAGGGCCCGGGCCCAGTCGTCCACCTGGTCGAGCGTCACCATCCCGCCGAGGCTAGGGCCGGCGAGCGCGCCCCCGCTGGGGGCGTGCCGGCGCTCAGGCGCCGGTGTCGGCGCTCGGCTCGTCGGACGACGGGGCGTGGCGGGGGGCGGTGTCCGACGTCCAGCGTTCACCGTCCCACCAGCGGTAGCGGCTCTCGTCGTTGGGGTCGGGCATCCACATCGGGCCGGGCTGGCCGAGGGGCTGGGTGGAGGCCCGGGATCGCTGGATCAGGTACCAGGGCAGGAACACGATCATCAGCAGGAAGACGCCGAAGAACCATCCGTCGGGCCCGAAGGGGCCGACCTTGCGCCCATCGGCCTCGAAGCGCTTGGCGTCGACCCGCACGAACCAGCCCACCGCGCCGGCGATCACCAGGCCGATCACCATGTCCATGGGGCGTGCGTCCTCCTCACCGGGACACCCGCCCGGAACCCGCCCAGCCTACGGCGGCGCCGGTCGTCAGGGCCTTCGATGATGACGTCGCGGCTTCGACTCAGGCCGGCGCCGCCGGCGGACCGTGGCGGTGCATCTCGCGCTCGATCTCGGCCTCGGTGATGGGCTTCTGGGCGAAGGTGGTCCAGGCGTGCAGCACGAGGCCGATCCCCCAGCCGCCCAGCACCCAGACCGGCCAGAAGTAGCCGGCACCGGTGACGAACCAGACCCCGATCAGGAACGCGTTGACCACGACGTAGGTGACGACGTGGGTCAGGAACTCCCGGCGGGCCTTCAAGCGCTTGATGGCCTCCTCGCGGGGGTCATCGCTCTCCACCCTGATCTCGTCGGACATCACCGACCTCCTCTGCTCGTCCGGTCCTGCACCCCGAGCGTGCGCCGGCCCGCACCCCCTCGGTAGGGGCGGAGGTCCCGGGACGGCGAGGCCCGGATCCTCAGGCGAGGGTGCCGCGGAGGAGGCTGTGGCCCGCCGGGATGTCTGCCCTCGGTGGCCTGGCGGATCGCCAGGCGTCAGGCGAGGGTGCCGCGGAGGAGGCTGTGGCCGGAGTGCTCGGTCTGACCCTGCTCCTGGAGGGAGACGTCGACCACGGCGTAGTGGTCGGGGTCGACGCCGGCGGGCACGGGCACGCTGGTGCTGCCGGTCATGGCGCCGAGCGACACGGGCTCGGCCGACTCGGAGTCGGGATCGAGCAGCCACAGCTCGTAGTGCTGGCCGTCGGGGGCGGCCGCCATGTCACGGGCGTCGAGCTCGAGCTGGAGGTGGTCGTCCTGGCGGACCAGGCGCACCTCGGCGGTGGCGCCGCCGACGGGCTCGAGGGGCTCGAGCTCGGTGCTGGCCACCAGCTGCGGCTCGTCGTCGGTGGACGAGCCGCCCTGGAGGAGGACCGCCCCGGTCACAGCCACCACCACGACAACGGCGGCCACGGCGGCGAGGACCCGGCGGTGGCGCCGGCGGCGGTGGGCGTCGAGGGGGACGACCGGCGCGGAGACGGGCGGCGGGGAGGATGTCGGCGCCACGGCGACGGTGACGGCGGCCGGGACCGGGTCGGCCTCGACGGATGCGGCGATGCGGCCCCACAGGTCGGCGGGAGGATCGACCCTGGCGTGGTCCTCGTCGTCGACCTGGACCACGAGCGTCCGCAGGCGGGCGGTGTCGTCCGAGGCCGAGGCGGTCGCTGTCGGGTCGGCCGCGGGCGCCCCGTTCCCGGGGCCTGCGCTCCCGCCGGCCGACACCTCGTCGTCGAGGCGGGCGGAGATGCGCCGCCAGAGGTCGGCGGGCGGGTCCACCCGGGCGAAGTCCTCGTCGTCGAGCCGGGCGGCGATGGCGTGCAGCCGTTCGACGTCGGTCAGGCTCACGCCGAGCCCGTCGCGGTCACCCGACATCGTCGAGACCTCCGAGGTGGCGGCGCATCTGCTCCAGCCCCCGGCGGATGTCGCTCTTCACGGTGCCGAGGGGCACGTCGGTGCGCTCGGCGATCTGCGCGTGGGTGAGGTCCTCGAAGAACGAGAGGCGCACGATCTCGCGGGCCCGGTCGGAGAGCCCGTCGAGCGCTTCCGCCACGAGCATGCGCTCGGCGACGTTGGTGACCGCCGCCTCGTCGACGGTGCGGTCGAAGACCTGGTCGCCGCCGTTCTGCGGGTCGGCGACCAGCGCGGGCTGGCGCCCGTCCACTCGGAGGATGTCGATCACCTTGAAGCGGGCGATGCCGAGCAGCCAGCCGGCGAGCGTTCCCGCCTCTGGGCGGTAGCGCTCGCGTGAACGCCACGCGGCGAGGAACACGTCCTGGGTGGCGTCGGCGGCGCGGGCGGGATCGAGCGAGCGTCGGCAGAACGAGTGGACCAGGGTGCCGTGCTCGGCGTACACCTCCTCGAGGGCGCCCGCGTCGCCGGCGGCGAAGCGCAAAGGAAGGGTCGACAGGGCCTCGGCCTCCTCGTCGGCGAGCGCCGACTCTCGAGCTTCGGTCATCACCAGCACGCTAATGAGTTCGGTCCGATGGGCGACCGCGGATGCACCGGCAACTGATCTCCCCGTGCGTTCCTGCCGTGCCGGCGGCCAACACACCGTTGGGCCCGGAGAACGCGAAGCGGGGCACGGCCCGAAGGCCGTGCCCCGCTCCGGTCCGGGGGATCGGATCTACAGGTTGACGGGCAGGAGCACCCGGCTGATGGTGTGGATCTTGCCGTTGCTGGCCTTGATGTTCAGGGCGCTGGGCACCAGGCGGGGGTTGGCGATCTGCGGGTCCTTGTCGATCAGGGCGAGGGTGCCGGGGACGTGGCGGATGCCGATCCCGGCGAGGGTCGGGAAGCGGGTCGCGGCCAGCACCCGGCCCGGGCCACGGGCGTCCGGGGTCACGTGGTACTGCAGGATCGTGGTGAGGGTCGGGATCGGGTCGCCGCCGCCGATCGTCGTGAGCGCATCGACCAGGAAGGCCCACGCGCCGGCCTCGTCGGAGTCGGCCCCGGTGAAGCCGAGGTCCTGGGCCGTGCGGACGAAGGCCCGGTCCTTGGGGGCCCAGACGGTCACGTCGAGGCCGGGGGTGGCGAGGGTCTCGCCCAGGCCGGCGGCGGTCACCGCAGCCAACAGGACGTCGTAGTCGCGGCCGTTGGTGTCGAAGCCCTCGCCGCTCGCGGCGACGATGTCGGTGATCGTGCCGGGGAGGCCCTCGGACTGGGCCGAGGCGGCGACGGCGGGGCCGGCGAAGCTCGTCGCGGCGAGGGAGACGGTCGCCACTGCGGCGGCGACGCCGGCGCTGATGCGCTTGAAGTTCATGGGGAAGTCCTCCTGGACGGGGGGGTGGTTGGTTAGTGGTAAATCGGTTCGACCTCCTCTCCTGGATGCAGACGGACGAAGAATTCTTGGCGGCTCCTCCCCACCGGCGGTGACAGCGCAAGAATGCAGCCATGTCGGAGAACCTGAAGATGCTGGGCGAGTACAGCGACGCGATGTTCCGCGGTGACGCGGAGGCGGTCTACGAGTTCTGGGCGCCCGAGTTCCGCAGCCACGTCACCGACCGGGTCAACCCCGACATCGCCAACGACGACGTCCGCAGCCACGAGGTGGTCTGGTGGGACCAGGTGCGCCAGGCCATGCCCGACTTCACCTTCGACGTGAACCTGCTGATCGAGAAGGACGACCTCGTCGTGTCGAACTGGACGGTGAAGGGCACCCACACCGGCGCCCCCTTCTACGACGTCCCCCCGTCGGGCGATCGCGTCGAGATCAACGGCACCGCCGTCCTGCGCATCCGCGACGGCAAGGTGGTCGAGCACTGGGGCGGCCCCCACTGCCAGAAGGGCCTCGGCTACATCGTCTGATCCGCCCCGCTACCTTCACGTACCGTCAGCGACCCACGAGGCGGTCGAGCGGGGATCGGGACGTCAGGTGGAGGGAGCGGCCATGCCGGAGATGCGAGCACGACGACTCATGGCCGCCGCGACGGTCGCCGCCGGCACCTTCCTCGTCGCCACCGGCGTGGCGGCGGCGGGAGACGACTTCGTCTTGGTCTCCGAGCGCGACGGGGACGCGGAGATCTTCACCATGGCGGCCGACGGGACGGGTCAAGTCCAGCTCACCGCCAACACCGCGGTCGACATCAACCCCACCTGGTCTCCCAACGGCGCCAAGATCGCCTTCGCCAGCTCCCGGTCCGCCGGCAACCTGGACATCTGGTCCGTCAACGCCAACGGCTCCTCCCCGACGCGACTTACGAACGACCCGGCCACCGACGGCAGCCCCGACTGGTCGCCCAACGGCGCCAAGATCGCCTTCACCAGCAGCCGTGGCGGCAGCGATGCCGACATCTGGGTCATGAACGCCGACGGCTCGTCCGAAACGGCGCTCACCTTCAATTCGAGCAACGAGTACCACGCCGCCTGGTCACCGAACGGCGCCAAGATCGCCTACGTGAGCACGGCGCTCGACCCCTCCGGCGACATCTGGGTCATGGACGCCGACGGCTCCGACCAGCGCCGCCTCACGACCTACTCCGGCACCGACTATCTGCCCACGTGGTCCCCCGACGGCACCACGATCGCCTTCGGCAGCCGTCGGGGCGCCCAGTTCGCGGTGTGGGCCATGAACGTCAACGGGTCGAACCAGCGCCGGCTCACCGATTCCTCCTCGACCGACACCGAGGCGAGCTTCTCCCCTGACGGCAGCCAGATCGTGTTCGAGAGCAGTCGCACGGGCGGCGGGGACCTCTACCGGATAAACGCCAACGGCTCGCAGGAAACCCAGGTCCACCGCAATGCCGGTTGGGAGTACTCCCCCGAGTGGCGGCCCACTGCGACCGTGCGACCGATCCCGGCGTGCGGCGGCCGCATCGTCACGATCTTTCGCAGCCTGGGTCAGACCCCGACCGCAGCGGGCGACGTGATCCTCGGGACATCGGGCCCGGACACCATCGACGCCGGCGGCGGCGGCGACATCGTCTGTGGCCTGAAGGGGGCGGACACGATCAACGGGCGAGACGGCGGGGACCGCCTCATCGGTGGCGAGGGTGGGGACACCCTGATCGGTGGGCCGGGCGCGGACCGCCTCGAGGGCGGTCCCGGCACCGACCGTTGCCTCGGCGGTCCCGGCCAGGACCGCAAGACCGGCTGCGAGTGAGGCACGCCACCTGAGCGCCGAGCCAGGCGGGGGCCTCCGACCCGTGCGGACCCTTGCGCCGGCGGGGTCGGGCGGCAAGGCTGACGCCATGACGGCGGCATCGGTGCTGGACGCTCCGGACGGGCCCGACGCCGTGGGGCCGGGCGCCGGCCTCGAGGCGGCCGACCGGCCCGGGCGCCGGCCCTGGTGGGACCCGCTCGGCGTGTCGACGTGGCCGGGTGAGGTCGCCGACTGGTCGACCACCACCTGGCACAGCGTCGAGAAGCAGCTCGCCCGCCAGCCGCTGGCCCGCCTCGGCGTCGCCGCGCCGCGCACCGCCCGATGGGTGGTCGACGAGGTCCGCTCCCGGGCCGACGAGGTGCTGCCCGGCCGGCCCGACACCCGCATCACCCCGGGCCTGCTCGGCCACGTCGCCCTCGACGAATCGATCATGGCCATGGCGGTCGGCCCCAACCGCTTCCCCCGCCGCGACGACTATCTGCGGGTCGGCGCCGAGTTGGCCGAGGCCCATGCGGTGTTCGAGGCCAACGGCTGGCTCGACGACCCCGCGTCCTACCACCAGACGCCGCCGCCCCTCGACGAGCCCGCCCTCACCAAGGGGTGGGCCCTCGGCACCGGCTACGAGCGCCTCTGGTGGCCCAGCGGGTACCGGCCTCCCGAGGACGTCCCGGGCGCCGACCGCTGGCAGGACTTCGAAGCCAACCGCACGGCGTCGGCCTGGCTGCTGCGCCACCCGGACCGCGCCACGCCTCGGCCGTGGGTCGTGTGCATCCACGGCTTCGGCACGGGCTCGGTGTTCATGGACCTCATCAGCTTCCGGGCCGCCCACCTCCACCGTGCGCTCGGGGTGAACGTCGCCGCCATCGTCCTGCCCGTCCACGGCGCCCGGCGACCGAGCCGGGTCAGCGGCGAGGCCTTCCTCAACTTCGATCTCATGAACAGCGTCCACGGCTTCACGCAGGCCGTGTGGGACATACGCCGCCTGCTCACCTGGGTGCGGGCCCAGGAACCGACCGGCGTCGGCGTGTTCGGCGTGTCCCTCGGCGGGATGCTCACCGCGCTGGTCACCGCCCTCGAGGCGGACCTCGACCTCTGCCTCGCCGGCATCCCCATGGCCGACTTCCCCGACCTCATCCGCCACCACTCGCCCCACCACCTGCACCTGCGGGCCATCGAGCACCACATCCTCGACGGCACCGCGCAGGACGTGCACCGAGTGGTCTCCCCGCTGTGCATGGCGCCGGCGGCGCCCCGTGACGCCCGGGCGATCTTCGCGGGCATGGGTGACCGCCTCGCCACCGCCGACCAGGCTCGCCGCCTGTGGGCCCACTGGGACCAGCCCGACCTCTGCTGGTTCCCCGGCAGCCACATGGGGTACCTGTGGTCGGACAAGGTGTGGCGCTTCGTGGACGAGTCCCTCCGCTCCCGCGGCCTCACCGCCCAGCCCGTCTCCTGAGCCAACGACTTGGAGGTCCAGGAGAGGCGGGCCCTCAGCCGCCGGCGGCGACCTCGCCGGCCCCATCGGCGAGCGACGTGAGCGCCGCCAGGCCGTCGAGCATGGCGTCGAGCAGCTCGTCGAGATGGGGCACCAGCTCGGGGCAGGCCAGCAGGCCGATGTGCAGGCGGCCGTTGCCCGACAGCACGGTGATGTTCAGCCCGGTGCCCTCCATGAGGGGCCCGAAGGGATAGACGCCGACCACCTCGGCGCCGGCGAAGTACAGGGCCACGGGTGGACCGGGCACATTGGACACGATCACGTTGTGCACCGGCGCCATCCGCTCGGCCATGCCCGCCCGAGACCACTGCCGGGCCGCCCAGCTGAACAGGGGCGGCGGCATCAGCTCGACGACGTCGCCGATCATGTTGGCGCCGATGGCGCTCTGCACCTCCTTCGCCCCCTCGGTGCCGGCGTGGATGGTGGCCAGCTGCTCGCCAGGGTCGGCGAGGTGGACGGGCAGCGGCACGAACATGTTGGAGACCTGGTTGGTCGAGCCCTCACGGGTGCCGCCGTCGTGGTGGACCGACACCGGTACCGACGCCACGAGGGCACGGTCGGGCAACGTGTCGTGGTCGGACAGGTAGCGGCGCAGTCCGGCGGTGCACACGGCCAGCACCACGTCGTTGACGGTCGTCCCGAGGGCGCTGCGCACCCGCTTGAGGTCGTCGAGGGGGACGGTGGTGAAGGCCACCGACCGATTGGCCGTGATCGAGCCGTTGAGGCGGGTGCGGGGGGCGCCGCCCGGGTGGGTGAGGCCCCGGGCGCCCCGCAACCACCGGCCCGCGAGGGTGCCGGCGGCCTGCGCCATCGAGGTGGCCATGCCCGCCGCCGCCCGCACCGGCCGCATCGGCGTGGCGAGACGGTGCCACAGCGCGTCGGCGGCCACCTCCGTGGGCACCGGCAGGGCCGCCGGCTCCCAGGTGTCCCGGCGGCGGCGCACCTTCTGTCGCGGGGACAGGTCGAGCAGGTGGGCCATGATCTCGACCCCCGAGATGCCGTCCACGAGGCAGTGGTGCATCTTTGTGGCGATGGCGATGTGGCCGTCGGCCAGGCCCTCGATCACCACGAAGTCCCACAACGGCCGGGACCGGTCGAGGGGCACGGAGGCGAACTCGCCGAGGTACTCCTCGAGTTGGTCCTGGCTGCCCGGCTTGGCCAGGCGGTGGCGGCGGAAGTGGCGGTCGAGATCGAAGTCGGGGTCCTCCACCCACTCGGGATGGTCGATGGCGAAGGGCACCTCGACCAGGCGTCGGCGCAGCACGGGGATCTGGTCGAGGCGGCTGTTCACGTGGGCGCGGAGCAGGCGGAAGGTGACCGAGCGCTCGGCGGTCGACGGGTCGAGCAGGAGGAGGCCGCTCACGTGCGTGTGGACCACGTCGGACTCGAGGTACAGGAACGACGCGTCGGCGGCGGCGATGCGTTCCACGTGTCCTCCCTTCCGCCCTCGGTGCCGCGGCAGGTTACCGCCGCGACCTGACGGCGCAGAAGGGCCGATCGGCCCCAACCCGCCGGTCCGGTACGTCGCTGGTCACACTGGTGTTGCCGACGAAGCACCAGAACGTCGGGGATGGGCGGGAGGACGTGGCGAGGCAAGGAGGAGCGTCGGGATGACCAGGTTCGCGGAGGTGGCGTCGGCGGCGGTGGGCGCCACCCGGTCGCGCACGGAGAAGCTGACCGCCCTCGCCGACCTGCTCCGGCGACTCGAGGACGACGAACTCGTCCCGACCGTCGCCTGGCTGTCCGGCGGCGCCCGCCAGGGACGCATCGGCGTGGGGTGGGCGACGGTGACCGACGCCGAGCGCGATCTCGGGGCCGAGCCTGCCGGCGAGCCCTCCCTGACCATCGGCGAGGTCGACGCCACCTTCGAGCGCCTGGCCGGGCTCGTCGGCGCCGGCGCGGGCTCGAACACGGCCCGCCGCACCGAGCTGGCCGGGCTCCTGCGCCGGGCCACCCCACCCGAGGCCGACCTGCTGTGGCGGCTGTTCGTGGGCGAGCTGCGCCACGGTGCGCTCGAGGGTCTCGTCACCGACGCCGTCGCCCGGGCCAACGACCTGCCCCTCGCCGGGGTCCGCCGCGCCGCCATGCTGGCCGGCGACCTGCCCACCGTCGCTGCCCTGGCCCGCAACGGAGGCGCCGAGGCGCTGGCGGAGGTGGGCCTGACCGTCGGCCGTCCGGTGTCACCGATGCTGGCCGCCACCGCAGCCGACGTGGCCACCGCGCTGGCCGAGATCGGGATGGCGTCGGTGGAGTGGAAGCTCGACGGCGCCCGCATCCAGGCCCACCGCGACGGCAACGAGGTGCGCCTCTGGACCCGCAACCTCAACGAGGTCACCGAGCGCCTCCCCGGGATCGTCGCCCTGGTGCGCTCCTTCCCGGCCACCCACCTCGTCCTCGACGGCGAAGCCATCGGCCACCACGAGCCCGACAGCGACGGCGACGGTGACCGCGACGAAGGGAAGGGCGCCGGCGGGACCCCCCGACCCCACGCCTTCCAGGAGACGATGTCGCGCTTCGGGACGCGGACGGGCGACGCCGGCGCCGGCCTCGGGGCCCGGTTCTTCGACATCCTCCACGTCGACGGCGTCGACCTGCTCGACGCACCGCTCGCCGAGCGCCGGGCCGAGCTCGAGCGGGTGACGGGCGCCGCCGCCATCCCCCAGGTCACCACCGACGACCCCGAGATCGGCGCCGCCTTCCTCGCCGAGGCCCTCGCCACCGGCCACGAGGGCGTCATGGTGAAGGCCGTCGGCTCGCCCTACGAGGCGGGACGGCGAGGGAAGGCCTGGCGCAAGGTGAAGCCCGTCCGCACCCTCGACCTGGTCGTGCTCGCCGCCGAGTGGGGCCACGGCCGGCGCCAGGGCTGGCTCTCCAACCTGCACCTCGGGGCCCTCGACCCCGACGGCACCTACGGGGAGGCCGGCGCCTTCGTCATGGTGGGCAAGACCTTCAAGGGCCTCACCGACGCCCTCCTCACCTGGCAGACCGAGGCCCTCCAGGCCATCGAGGCCCGCCGCACCCAGGGGACCGTGTGGGTGCGCCCCGAGCTCGTGGTCGAGATCGCCCTCGACGGCGTGCAGCGCTCCACCCGCTACCCCGGCGGCGTGGCCCTGCGCTTCGCCCGGGTCCGCGCCTACCGCGAGGACAAGTCCCCCGCCGACGCCGACACCATCCAGGCCGTCCGCGCCCTACTCCCGTGAGGCTCGCCGCTCAGGGAAGAGGGCGGGCGCGCGGGAGGTAGCGGTCGAGGAGCTCGAGCAGCTCGATGATGTCGAGGGGCTTGGCCAGGTACTCGTCGGCGCCGAGGGCGGCGAAGCGCCGCACCTGGCCCGGGGTGGCGTCGGCGGACACGATCACGACGGGGACCGCGGCGGTGGCCGGCTCCGCCTTGAGTCGCTGGAGCACCTCGTCGCCGCCGAGGTCGGGCAGGTGGACGTCGAGCAGGATCAGGTCGGGTTGGTGCTGGAGGGCCAGCTCGAGGCCGAGCGAGCCCTGGAGCGCGGACACCAGGCGCACGCCCGGGCGGCGCTCGAGCACCTGTTCGATGAGCCGCAGGTTCGAGAGGTTGTCCTCGATGTAGAGGAGGGTGGCGTCGACGCCCGGGCGGTCGCTCACCAGGGCGGCCCGACCCCGGCCTCGCCGGGCGTCGGCCACCTCCTCGGGTCGACCCACGGGCAACGTGAACGAGAAGGTCGCCCCGACCCCGACCTCGGTGTCCACGGCCATCGTCCCCTGCATCGCCTCCACCAGCCGCAACGAGAGGGCGAGACCGAGGCCCGTGCCCTGCACGCCGGCGGCGTCGGCGTCGAGCCGCTCGAAGGGGGTGAACAGGCGGCCGACGTGGTCCGACGCGATGCCCGGGCCGGTGTCGGTCACCCACACGCGCACCGAGTCCTCGCCGTGGTCGCAGCCGACGGTGATGGTCCCGCCGTCCCGGTTGAACTTCACCGCGTTCGAGAGGAGGTTGAGCAGCACCTGGCGCAACCGCTGCCGGTCGGCCTGCACGTGGCGACGGCGACCGTCGGCGTTGACCAGCTCGATCTCGCGGGCCAGGGCCTGGGGGCGCACGAGGTCGAGGCACTCCTCGATCATGGCGTCGAGCGCGACGGGCTCGAGTGAGAGCGCGATGGTGCCCGACTCGATGCGGGCGATGTCGAGCACCTCGTTGATGAGCTCGAGCAGGTGACGCCCGCCCTTCAGGATGTGGGCCACCGACTCGGCCTGATCAGGAGCCAGGTCGTCCAGCTCGAGCAGCTGGGCGAAGCCCAGGATCGAGTTGAGCGGCGTGCGCAGCTCGTGGCTCATGCGCGAGAGGAACTCGCTCTTCGCCCGGTTGGCCCGCTCGGCCTCCTCCTTGGCGGCCCGCAGGGCGTCGTCGGCGCTGCGGCGCTCGGTGATGTCCTCCGAGATGCCGAGCAGGTAGGCCGGCTCGCCGTCGGGCCCGGCCACCGGGATCTTCTTGGTGTGCAGGATGCGTCGCCCCTGGGCGACGGTGTCGATCGCCTCCTCTGCGATGTCCACCAGCTCGCCCCGGTCCAGCACGTCACGATCGGCGGCGACGAAGGCGTCGGCCTGCTCGGACGGGAAGAGGTCGTGGTCGTTGCGGCCGATGAGCTCGTCCCGGGTCCGCCCGATCAGCTCCTCCCCCGCCCGGTTGAAGCGCACGAAGCGCAGCTCGGCGGCGTCCTTCACGAAGACCATGTCGGGGATGTTCTCGATGATCGAGTCGAGGAAGGCCTGCGACCGCCGCAATTCGTCCTCCACCCGGATGCGGGCGGTGATGTCGGTGGCGATGCCGCCCACGGCGAACGTCCGGCCCTTCGCGTCGCGCAGCGGGAACTTGGTCGACACGTAGGTGTGGGGCCCGTCCGGGTGCTCCGCCACCTCCTCCACCTGGATGGGCCCGTCGGCGTCGACCACGGAGGCGTCGTTGGCCGCGAAGAGGTCGGCCTCCTCCGCCGGCCAGATGTCGTGCAGCCGGCGCCCGACCAGGAAGCCCTGAGGGAGGCCGAAGTCTTCCTCGATGCGGCGGTTGGCCACGAGGAAGCGGCCGTCGAGGTCCTTCACCTGGATGGACACGTTGGCATGGTCGAGCACGGCGTGGAGCAGGTCGCGTTCGCGCTTCGCCTCCTGGTCGGCCAGGACTCGGTCGTGCACGTCGAGGAGGAAGCCGAACACGTCCGGGGACCCCGACGGGTCGGCACGGAAGCGCACGGCGGTCCAGCGCGGCTCGCCCGCACCACGCTCGACCCGGGCCAGCGCGGCGAAGGGCTCGTGCTTCTCGGCGAGGAACTCGGCGAAATCGCGGGCGACGGCGTCCCGCTCGTCCGGATGAACGACCTGCCACCAGGGGCCCCCGGGCGCCGCCACCCAGGACTCGTCCCAGCCGAGCACCGTCGCCGCGTTCGGGCTGAGGTAGTGGACGTCGCCCGTGTCTCCCGCCGCCAACACCATGACCAGCGGGCTGGTGGCGATCACCGTCTCGTAGAAGGCCGGACCCGGGCGGGCGGCCCGCCCGTCAGCGCTCACCGGGATCGCCCGCCGGCGCCACATGGGCCACCTCGACCCGATCGTGGGCCAGGGGGAGCAGGCCCGGCCGGGCCAGGTGGTACCCCTGCCCGAGAGAGATGCCCAGCTCGCGGAGCGTCTCGAGGGCCCCCTGGGTCTCGATGCCCTCGGCCACGAGGACGGCGCCGATCTCCTCGGCGAAGTGGACCATGGAGGCGGCCATCGCCCGGCGGGCCGGATCCTGGTCGATGTCGAGGGTGAGCTCCCGGTCCAGCTTCAACACCTCGGGGCACAGGCTGACGAGGTGCTGGAGCCCGGCGTAGCCCGCGCCGGCGTCGTCCACCGCGATCAGGATCCCGGCGGCCCGGAAGCCGGCCAGGCAGTGGACCAGTGGCTCGTAGTCGTCGACGGGCACGTGCTCGGTGAGCTCGACCACGAGGCGACCCGAGGGGACGTCGGCGACGCACTCGGCGAAGGCGTCGGTCATGGCCACCCGCGGCGACACGTTCACGTTGAGCAGCACCGTGGGAGGCAGGTCGGGCAGCCGGCGGAGCGCGGCCGAGATGGCGGCAACCTCGAGCTCGGTCTGGAGGCCGACCGACGCGGCCGCCGCGAACCACTCGTCCGGGGGGCGGCGCTCGGCGGTGCGGAAGCGTGCCAGTGCCTCGACGCCGACCACCCTGCCGTCCCCCAGGTCCACCACCGGCTGGAACACCATCTCGAAGAGGTCGCGCTCGAGCACCTCACGCACGGCCCGGCGGGTGGACTCGATCCGCTCCCGATTCTCGTTGGCCACCCGCTCGCGCTCGTCGAGCTCGGATTGGAGGCGGCGGTTCTCGAGGCGGACCCGGCGGTAGAGCGCCGCGGTCTCGAGGTGGTTGCGAACCCGCAGCACCACGTCCTCCCGGTCCAGCGGCTTGGTGAGGAAGTCCTTCGCCCCGGCGGCGAGGGCGGCTCCCTTGGCCCCGTCGGTGGTGTCGGCGGTGAGCACCAGCACCGGCACGAACGCGTCGGGCTCGAGTGCGGCGCGGAGCGCCTCCAGGACCGCCACCCCGTCGAGGTGGGGCATGTGCAGGTCGAGCAGCACGAGCTCGGCCCCCACCTCGAGGCAGCGCCGGACGGCCACGCGTGGGTCGGTCACGAGGTGGACGTGGGTGGCGCCGGCCGACCGCAGCAGGCGGTCGAGGAGGATGACGTTCGACTCCTGGTCGTCGATCACGACGATGGACGCGCCAGCCAGAACACTCGGTATGTCCGTGGGAGCACCGCCCGAGAACCCGACAGACTCCCGAGCGGCACGCGGTCCCCCCGCGCCGTCAGAGCCCACGGTGTTGTCGACGGCGTCACCTTAGCGCCCTGCGTGCTCGCGTGAACACTGTTTGCGGTCGGTCGGTGGTTCGGGGCGGCCCCGCGACCGGTGTCCTACGCTGACGGACGTGGGGGTCAGCGACGACGCTCCGTCGGCCGCGCTGCCCGCGGAGCCGAGTTACCTCGCCCCGAGCGGCGAGACGTGGCGCGACCCGTTCGGGATGTACGCCGCGCTGCGCGCCCTCGATCCGGTGCACCACGTCGAGCGCGGCGACTTCTGGGTCCTCACCCGATTCGCCGACGTGTTCCGCGCCGCCCGCGACACCGCCACCTTCTCGTCGGCCGAGGGTCTCACGACCACCTACGGGGACATGACCGCGGCAGGCCTCGACGTCGCCGCGCCGATGGTCATGCTCGACCCGCCCGACCACACCGCCTTCCGCCGCCTCGTCGGCCGCGGCTTCACCCCCCGCCGGGTGGCCGACATCGAGCCGGCGGTGCGGGCCTTCGCCGCCGAGCGCATCGACCGTCTGGTGCGGGCCGCCGCCGCCGGTGAGCCGGCCGATCTCGTCGAGGTGCTGGCCAAGCCGCTGCCCAGCTTCGTGGTGGCGCACTACCTCGGCGTGCCCGACGCCGATCGGGAGCACTTCGACGCCTGGACCGAGGCCATCGTCTCGGCCAACGCCTCCGGCACGGTCGACACCACCTCCAACGCCGTGGGCGAGCTCTTCGCCTACTTCACCCACCTCATCGAGCGCCGGCGGGCCGAGCCGGGCGACGACACCATCTCGCGACTCGTGCACGCCGCGACGACGGAGGGTCCGGGGAGCGAGGGCGAGGAGGGCGACGAGGGGCAGGCCGTCGAGGGCGTGCCGGCCCTGCGCATCCTGGGCTTCGCCTTCACCATGGTGGCCGGCGGCAACGACACCGCCACCGGCCTCATCGCCGGGTCGGCCGAGCTCCTCACCCACCACCGGGACCAGCGGTCCCGCCTGCTCGCCGACCCGTCCCTGATCCCGGGAGCTGTCGAGGAGTCCCTGCGCCTCGTCTCACCGGTGCAGGGCCTGGCCCGCACGGCCACGGTCGACGTCGAGCTCCACGGCCGCACGATCCCCGCCGGCCGCAAGGTGCTGCTGGCCTACGGGTCGGCCAACCGCGACCCGGACGAGTTCGGCCGCGACGCCGACTGCTTCGACGTCACCCGCCCGATCGCCCACCACCTGGCCTTCGGCTCCGGCGCCCACCACTGCCTCGGCGCCGCCGCCGCCCGCCTCCAGGGCCGGGTCGTGCTCGAGGAGCTGCTGGCCCGCTGCCCCGACTTCACGGTCGACCCCGACGCCGGCCGCTTCGCCCCCGGCAGCTACGTCCGGCGCTACGAGTCGCTCCCCTTCCTCTCCCAGTCCTGAGCTCGGCCACCGCCGCTTCGCTCCTCGAGCGACGCGCACGAGGTGGACGGTAGGGTCCCCGGTCGAGCTCGAATGACCACACGAACGGCGGAGGATCATGTCGCGCGACCACACGGAAACGGCGGGCCGGTTCCTCTCTGCACGCAGTGACCGGTGCCGGCACGCGTTCGGCGCTTCGTGGCTCGCCGCACTGGCGACCGGTCTCCTGCTCCTCGCCGGCGGTCCCGGAGCGCACCCCGTCGGAGCCGACGAACAGGCCGCACCGTCGACCGGCTGGGCGCAGGTCGACGTGGGCAACCTCCACACCTGTGCGGTGAAGCGCTCCGGCCGCCTGTACTGCTGGGGCGCCGACGGCTTCAGCCAGCTCGGCAACGGAGGATCGAACACCGACGCGGCACTTCCGGTGCAGGTCCAGGGAGGAGCGACGGATTGGGCGAGCGTGTCCGCCGGTGGGAACCACACATGTGCCCTCAAGACATCGGGCCGTCTCTTCTGCTGGGGAGGGAACGCTTACGGGCAGGTCGGCGACGGGACCCGAACCGCGCGCAGCACGCCGGTCCCGGTGGGTACGGCGACCAACTGGGCCACGGTGAGCGCTGGCACGTACCACACGTGCGCGCGGAAGGACACTGGCAGGATCCTGTGCTGGGGCCAGGATGCGCGCGGTCAGCTCGGGAACGGTGCACCCCGGACCTCGGAGCTCCGTCCCGTCGGTGTCGCCGGCACAGGTTGGCGGACCGTGACGGCCGGCGGAGAGCACACCTGCGCCCTGAAGCTCTCTGGGCGCCTCTACTGCTGGGGGTTCAACACAAGCCGCCAGCTGGGCACGGGCACGTCCAGCCAGGACGAGCCCAGCCCGGTCGCCGTCGGAACCGCGACCGACTGGGCCGCCGTCTCGACGGGCTACTTCCACACCTGCGGACGACGGTCCGGCGGCACGATCTTCTGCTGGGGGCAGAACGCCAACGGGGAGGTAGGCACCGGGGGTGGTCCCGGCACCGTCCCAACGCCCACGCGGGTCGGAGCCTCACTCCGCTGGGCCAACGTGAACGCGGGGAGCGATCACACCTGCGGGCGCACGACCGCACACCGCCTCTACTGCTGGGGCATGGATCGGTACGGAGCTGTCGGCAACGACGCCTCACTCTCCCCTCGGGTGGCGACACCGTCGCTCGTCGCGGGGGGCGCAACGGACTGGACGTCACCGGCGGTCGATGGCTGGCACAGCTGCGCACGCCGCAGCAACGACACCATCTGGTGTTGGGGCAGCGACAGCTACGGCCAGATCGGTAACGGCGGAACCGTTCGTGTCGGCGATCTCTCCGCCGTGCCCGCTCCGGTTGCCGGCTGACGCTCCACCCGAATCGGGATCAGAGGTCGGACGTCGGCGACCGACCGGATCGCTCAGGCGATGACGGAGGCGAGCGACGCCGCGGCCGAGAGGACGAGCAGGCCGAGGACGAGGGGCTTGAAGTGCTCGGTGCGCACCCGGAACGCGACGCGCTCGAAGGCCAGGGTGCCGAGGAGGGCGGCGGGCACCGCGAACAGCCCGGCCACCCAGGTCGAGTCGTCCACCACCCCCGACGCGAAGAAGAGGGGCAGGGCGATCAGGTTCGACACAAGGAAGTAGGAGACGGTGGTGGCGCGGAAGGCGTGCTGCTCGTGCTCGGCCGCCTGCAGGACGATCACCACCGGCGGACCCCCGATGCCGATGCTGGTGTTGATCATCCCCGACACGAAGCCGGCGCCGACCTCGGTGCGGGCCGACTCACGCCGCAGGCGGAAGCCCGACGCCAGGAGCGCCACCGCGCCGAGCACCACCAGCGACACCGCCACCTGGAGGGGCGCCGCCGGCACCTTGCGCAGGACCACGATGCCGAGGGGCATGCCCACCACTGCCCCGAGGAGTAGCCGCGCCACGACGGGGCGATCGGTGCGGTGGCGCAGGCGGACCGCCATCAGCGCCGTGCCGGCGAGCCCCGACAACGACGACAGCGCGACGGCGTCCTTGGGCCCGAGCAGCACCGAGAGCAGGGGAACCGCCATCAGGGCGTACCCGAAGCCGGACAGCTGCTGGGTGGCGGCGGCGAGGACCACCACCGCGCAGACGCCGGCCAATTCCCACCCACTCACACGCAGAACCTAGCCAGAACCCGGCTCGGCCCTCCCCGGCGACCCCTGTTCGGGACCGGTGCGGACACCGAGCCGTGCGGGCTGCGAACCCGCTCCCGCCCACAGGGCGACCCGATCGGGCCAGGGGGCGGCCCGACGGCGGGGGCTCCGGGTCAGGCGTACGCTCGCGCGCCATGGCCCTGCCCCCGCCCACCGACGACCGCACGTGCCTCGTCACGGGCGCCTCCTCGGGCATCGGCGCCGAGATCGCCCGGGCGCTCGCCGCCCGCGGCCTCGGCGTCACCCTGGTGGCCCGCCGCGAGCCCGAGCTGAAAGCACTGGCGGACGAGCTCCACGCCGCCCACGGGGTTCGGGCCGAGGTGTTGCCCACCGACCTCGCCGACGCCGCCGCCCGCGCCGGCCTCGTCGAACGGGTGGCCGACCTGGGCCTCGCCGTCGACGTCCTGGTCAACAACGCCGGCTTCTCCACCATCGGCCCCATTCAGGACGCCGACCCCGACGACGAGCTCCGGATGGTCGCCACCAACGTCGACGCCGTCGTCCACCTCTGCACCCTCTTCGTCCCCGGCATGGTCGAGCGGGGCCGGGGGGCGGTGTGCAACGTGGCCTCGGTGGGGGCCTTCCAGCCCCTTCCGGGCCAGGCCGGCTACGCCGCGTCCAAGGCCTTCGTCCTCTCGTACAGCCACGGCATCCGCCAGGAGCTCGTGGGCACGGGGGTCACCGTGACCGCCCTGTGCCCCGGCCCGGTGCGCACCGGATTCGTCGAGGCCGCCGGGCTGAGCGACGACGAGGCGTCCGGCTCGCTCCCCGAGATCATGTGGGTGCCCGTGGAGAAGGTGGCCGCCGACGCCGTGGACGGGATGGCCAAGGGGCGGCCGGTCGTCATCCCCGGCGTGGTCAACCAGCTCGGCGCCGCCGGCGGCTACCTGCTCCCCCGCCGCCTCCTGCTGCCGATCCTCGCCCGCCAGCACCCGGCGCTGAAGAAGTGAGCGCACCACCGGTCGACGCCACCACGGGGCCGACGCTGCACCCCCTCGGCCGGCCCGCCGACCTCGACGCCGCCGCCCGCGCCCTCGAGGCCGCCGACGACGCTCTGATCGACGCGGCCGTCGAGCAGGCGACCTTCGGTGCGCTCCTGCCGGCACTGGCCCAGGTGACCGGCGACCTCACGCTGGCGCCCGGCCACCTGCGCCCGAACCCCGACGACTTCATGGACCCCCAGGGCGGGCTCACCCCCGAGCAGCTCGACGAGTGCCGTGCCCTCGCCGCCGCGGCGCTCCGCGACCTGCGCGACGGGCGCCGTCGCCGGGTGTCCGAGCCGCCGGTCGACGACGAGCCCCTCCGTCCCCTGGCCGCCCACATCGTCGGCGACGCCAACGTCGACGCCTACCTCCCGCTCCTCCTGGAAGAGCTCGCCCCCGAGGGCGTCGATCGACGGGCGCCGGCGTGGCACAAGGACGACATCGCCCCCGACACCCCCTTCCATGTGGCGGTGGTCGGCGCCGGCATGTCCGGCCTCCTGGCCGCCCACCGCCTCGCGCAGGCCGGGGTCGACGTCACCGTGTTCGACAAAAACGACGACGTGGGCGGCACCTGGCTCGAGAACACGTACCCGGGATGCCGGGTCGACGTCCCCAACGACCTCTACAGCTACTCGTTCGCCCACGCCGTGTGGCCCCAGCGCTTCTCCGACCAGGCCACCCTGCTCGAGTACTTCCGGCGCTTCGCCGACGCCACCGGGGTGCGGGCCCGCATGCGCTTCGCCACCGAGGTGGTCGGCGCCGAGTGGTCGGACGCCACCCAGACCTGGTCGGTCCGGGTGCGCCCCACGGGCACCGGCGAGGAGGAGACCGTCGAGGCCAACGCCCTGGTCAGCGCCGTGGGCCAGCTCAACCGGCCCCTCCTCCCCGACCTCCCGGGCATCGACACCTTCACCGGCCCCTGGTTCCACTCGGCCCGGTGGCGCCACGACGTGGACCTCACCGGGAAGCGGGTGGCGGTCATCGGCACCGGCGCCAGCGCCGCCCAGTTCATCCCCGAGGTGGCCGAGCAGGCCGGCGAGCTGACCGTCTTCCAGCGCACCCCCAACTGGCTGGCCCCCACCCCCGAGTACCACGAGGAGGTCACGCCCGAGGCGCAGTGGCTGGTCGAGGCCCTCCCCGAGTACGGCGACTGGCACCGGCTGTGGCAGTTCTGGCGCATGCACGAGGGCCTGACCGCGGCGGCGAAGGTCGACCCCGAGTGGGACCAGTCGGCGACGGGGTCGGTGAGCCTGCTCAACGAGATGGTGCGCCTCGGCCTGGTGGAGTACCTGAACGAGCAGTTCGCCGAGCGCCCGGACCTGCTCGAGGCGGTGGTGCCGACCTATCCCCCCATCGCCAAGCGCATCGTGCGCGACAACGGCGTCTGGGCCCGCACCCTCACCCGCCCGAACGTGCGCCTCGTCACGGACCCCATCGAGGCCGTCACCCCCACCGGCGTGCGCGCCGGCGGTGAGGACCACGCCTTCGACGTGATCATCTACGGCACCGGCTTCCAGGCCTCGCAGTTCCTGACCCCGATGCAGCTCACCGGCCGCCCAGGGCCCGAGCGGCCCCACGGAGCGGGAGGCGAGGGCCTCGACCTGCACGAGCACTGGGCGGGCGACGCCCGGGCCTACCTCGGCGTCACCGTCCCCCACTTCCCCAACCTGTTCGTGCTCTACGGCCCGAACACCAACATCGTCATCAACGGCAGCATCATCTTCTTCAGCGAGTGCGAGGTGCGGTACCTCACCGCGTGCGTGCACCTGCTCCTCGCCGGCGGCCACCACGCGCTCGACCCCAAGGTGGAGGTGCACGACGCCTTCAACCGGCGCGTCGACGCCGCCAACGCCGAGATGGCGTGGGGCGCCTCCTCGGTGAACAGCTGGTACAAGAACGCCACCGGCCGGGTGGCGCAGAACTGGCCCTTCCCACTCCTCGAGTACTGGCAGCTCACCCAGGCGCCCGACCCCGACGACTACGACCTCACCTGAAGCCGGCGCCCCTTCCGCCGGCTGCCATCGAGGGGTACGATTCGACGGCTTCCCCCTTCATCTCCCGTCGATGAAGGACACCCCCCATGGCCCTCACCACCCGACAGCGCACCACCCTGTACCAGGCGATCGCGCCCGTCATCGGCGCCGAGGAGGCTGCGATCTTGCTCGACCAGTTCCCCGCCAGCGAGGGCGCCGAGCTCGTCACCAACGACCACCTCAGCGTCGCCATCGCTCGCCTCGAGAACCGCCTCTACGTCGCCATGATGGGCATCGCCACCGTGGCCATCGGCATCGTCCTCGCCGTCGGCCGCTGACCGGCGCGCCACACACGAACCCGAGGAGCACCTCATGCCCGAACGCACCAGCTACGCCCCCGGAACCCCCGCCTGGATCGACATCGGAACCGACGTCGACGCCGCGGCGGCCTTCTACTCCGCGCTGTTCGGCTGGACCCTCGTGAGCGCCGGCCCGGACGCCGGCGGCTACGGCTTCTTCACCGACGCCGCCGGCAAGCTCATCGCCGGCGTGGGACCGCAGCAGAGCCCGGGCCCGCCGTTCTGGTCCCACTACGTGAGCGTGGCCGACGTCGACGAGACCGCCGCCAAGGTCACCGCCGCCGGCGGCACCGTGGTCGTCCCCCCGATGGACGTCATGGAGGCCGGCCGCATGGCGGTCTTCCAGGACACCGAGGGCGCCTTCTTCTCTGGCTGGCAGCCCGGGGCGACGATCGGCTGCGAGGTGGTGAACGAGCCCGGCACCTTCTGCTGGAGCGAGCTCAACACCCGCGACCCCGAGGCGGCCAAGGCCTTCTACCCGCAGGTGTTCGACTGGGGCGTGCACACCAGTGCCGGCCCGATGGAGTACAGCGAGTGGCAGCTCGGAGGCGAGAGCATCGCCGGGATGATGGCCATGCCGCCGATGGTGCCCGCCGAGGTGCCGGCCTACTGGCTCGTCTACTTCGCGGTGACGGACACCGACGCCACGGTCGTCAAGGCCAAGGAGCTGGGCGCGATGGCCATGGTCGAGGGCATGGACACGCCCGCTGGCCGCCTCGCCGTCCTCGCCGATCCGCAGGGCGCCGCCTTCGCCGTCATCGCCCTGCCCTCCGCCTAACCGGCCTCGTCGAGGGCGGACTGGTCGAGCACGCGCTCGAGGCGGTCGCCGAGCTGGGCCTTGGCGTGGCGCTCCATCGCCCGGGCCAACTCGGCGTCGACGACGCGTTGGCCCAAGGGCCGCAGGCGCTGCACCGCGGCGGCGAGGCGGGGCACGTCCTCGGGCGGGACCACGTCGCCGAGCGGGTCGAACAGGTGCGTCGTGACCAGGGTGACGAACCGCTCGGCCACCCGGTCGATCTCACCCCGCAGCGCCCGACCGGCCGAGAGGACCGCGGCGAGGGGGATCCCGGCGGCCACGAGCTCTGCGGCGGCCCGCAGCTCACGGGGGCTGTGCACGAGGAACCGGTCGCCGTCGACGGCGATCACGCCGAGCTCGAGGGCCTCGTCGAACATCGTGCCCACCTCGGTGTCGGGCGCCGCCGGGAACAGCGCCGCCAGCTCCTCGGCGGTGAAGTGCTCGGGCACCTCGTCGGACCACGGCCCGGTGACCGCGACCTCGAGGCCGACGAGCTCGGCCACGTCCTGGCCCTCGGCCCAGCCCTGGAGCAGCTCGGCGATGTTGGCGAGGCTGTACCCCCGCCCGAGCAGCTCGGCGATGGTGCGCAGGCGGGCGAGGTGGCCGTCGTCATACAGCGCCACCCGGCCCTCACGGCGGGGCGGCGGCAGCAGGCCCCGGTCCTGGTAGGCCCGCACGTTGCGGACGGTGGTGCCCGCCGCTCTGGCGAGGTCGTCGACCCGGTACTCGGCCATGCCGCCCATCCTCCCATCCCGACCGCCCGTTGTGACAGCGATCACTGACGACAGTCTTGACTGTACCAGTGTCTGATGTCAAGATCAGTCCCATGCATCAGGACGCCGCCCGCCACCGGATCGTGGTCATCGGCGCCGGCTTCGCCGGCCTCGGCCTCGGCGCCAAGCTGCGCGCCGAGGGCATCGAAGACTTCGTACTCCTCGAGCGGGGGGACGACGTCGGCGGCACCTGGCGGGACAACCGCTACCCCGGCTGCCAGTGCGACGTCGCCTCCGACCTCTACTCCTTCTCCTTCGCGCCCAACCCGGACTGGAGCCGCACCTACTCCACCCAGCCCGAGATCCAGGCCTACCTGCGCCGCTGCGCCGACGACTTCGGCCTGCGCCCCCACCTGCGCCTCCGCCACACCGTGCTCGACGCGGCGTGGGACGCCGACGCCGCCCTCTGGCGCATCGCCACCGACCACGGCCCCTACGAGGCCGAGGTGCTGGTCAGCGCCCACGGCGGGCTCAGCGAGCCGGCCTACCCCGACCTGGCCGGCCTCGACACGTTCGAGGGCACCACCCTGCACTCGGCGGCGTGGCCCGACACCAACGGGGAGGGCCAGGCCCTCGACCTCACCGGGCGGGTGGCCGTCATCGGCACCGGCGCCTCGGCCGTCCAGCTCGTCCCCCATCTCCAGCGCACGGCCGCCCACCTGAGCGTGTTCCAGCGCACCCCGGGCTGGGTGGTCCCCCACACCGACCGGGCCGTGCACCCGTGGGAGCGACGCCTCTACCGGCGGTTCCCGATCGCCCAGAAGCTGCGCCGGGCCCGGATCTACCTGATGAACGAGCTTCTGGTTTTCGGGATGGCCAAGAACCCCCGCCTCCTGCGGCCGATCCAGCGCCTGGCCACGGCCCACCTGCGCCAGCAGGTGGCCGACCCCGAGCTGCGCCGCCGCCTCACCCCCCGCTTCGCCCCCGGCTGCAAGCGCCTGCTCCGCTCGAACGAGTTCTACCCCGCCCTCACCGCCGACAACGTCGACCTCGTCACCGCTCCGATCGTCGAGGTGACGCCTGGGGGCATCGTCACCGACGACGGGGTGAAGCACAAGGTGGACACCCTCGTGTTCGCCACGGGGTTCCGCATCACCGACGCCCCGATGGCCGCCCGTGTGCGGGGCGCCGACGGCCGCACCCTGGCCGAGACCTGGGGTGCCACCGGCCCCCGGGCCTACCTCGGCACCACCGTGCCCGGCTTCCCCAACCTCTTCCTGCTGTCCGGGCCCAACACCGGCATCGGCCACACGTCGCTCGTCTACATGATCGAGTCGCAGCTGCCCTACGTGCTGGGCGCCGTCCGGCACCTCGAGGCCACCGGCGCCGCCGCGGTCGAGCTGCGGCCCGAGGTCGCCGACCGCTGGGACGAAGAGCTCCAGGCCAAGTTGGCGCCGTCGGTCTGGAACTCGGGGGGCTGCTCGAGCTGGTACCTCCACCAGAACGGGCGCAACCCGACGCTGTGGCCCGACTTCACCTTCCGCTTCCGCCGCCTCACCCGCCGCTTCGACCCTGAGAACTACCGCACCCTCCCGTTCCCCGCGCCACCTCCCGCCGTGCCGGCGCCTGCTGTGGGCACCACCAGTGCGGAGGCGACGGCCTGATGGGCGGCATCGCGGTCGACGGCGCCCACGCCCTCGTCACCGGCGCCGGCCACGGCATCGGGCGGGCCACGGCCCTCGCCCTGGCCGAGCGCCGCGCCCTCGTGCACTGCGCCGACATCGACCTCGCCGCCGCCCAGAAGACGGCTGCCGCGGTCGAGGAGGCGGGCGGCAGCGCGCTGGCCCTCGAGGTCGACGTGGCCGACCGCGACGCCGTGTTCGCGGCGGCGGCCACGCTCGAGCGCCCCCTCGACCTGCTCGTCAACAACGCCGGCGTCGGCATGAGCGGCCCCTTCGCCGACACCTCCCTCGAGGACTGGGACTGGATCCTGTCCATCAACGTCGGCGGCGTCCTCAACTGCTGCCACGCCTTCGGCCTCCCCATGGTCGAGGCGGGCCACGGCCAGGTCGTCAACGTCTCCTCGGGGCTCGGGTACACGCCGACCGCCACCGAGTCCGCGTACGTCACCACCAAGGCTGCCGTGCTCGCGTTGTCGCGGAGCCTGCGGGCGGACTGGCATGCGGCCGGCGTCGGCGTGTCCGCCGTCTGCCCCGGGGTCATCGACACCGGCATCATCGAGCGCACCCGCTTCACGGCCCCGAACGGTGAGGACGACCGTCAGCGGGCCGCCACCGTGTTCCGACGCGGCCACCGTCCCGAGGCGGTCGCCGCCGCCATCGTCCGGGCCGCCGAGCGAGACCAGGCCGTGGTGCCCGTCGGGTGGGAGTCGCACCTGGCCTGGTGGCTCTCGCGCCTCGCCCCCGTCCCCCTGCAAGAGGCCCTCACCCGCCGCCGCCCGTTCTGACGGTCGGCCCCACCCGGGAGCACCCATGCCCACCGCCCTGTTCACCCCCCTCCTCGCCCAGGACGCGCCTGCGGGCGGCAGCGCGCTCTCCGAGATCGCCGCGGCCACCGCGGTCGGCTTCCTCGCCATCGCGGTCGTGGTCGTCCTCGGCGTCGCCCATCGCCGACGCCGGGTGCTCGCCCCCCTCGCGCACGAGGTCGAGCACCGCACCGGCCTGCCTGCGTGGGCGGCGCTGCCCGGCGCCATCACCGGCGTCAGCCTGCTCGTCGCCGTGGTCGGGTACTACTGGGACGTCTCGTGGCACATCGACCGGGGGCGGGACCCGGGGGCGTTCGCCAACCCTGCCCACTGGCTCATCATCATCGGCCTCGACGGCATCGCGTTCGCCGGGGTGCTCGCCCTGATCCTCGGCGACCGCGAGACCCGCTCGTCGGTCGAGCTCCGCCCCGGCTGGCACGTCCCGGTCGGCGGCATCCTGCTCGCCCTGTGTGGGCTGATCGCCCTCGCCGGCTTCCCCGCCGACGACCTCTGGCACCGCCTCTTCGGCCAGGACGTCACCGCCTGGGGGCCGACCCACATCCAAATGATCGGCGGCGCCTCGCTCGCCACCCTCGCCGCGTGGGCCCTCGGGGTCGAGGGCGCCCGGTGCCGCGCGCCGCGCCCTGCGGACCCCACCGACGCCCAACGGCGCCAGGCCCGCCGCGACGCCGCCCTCGACCGGGGTCGGGACATCCTCGCCGGGGGCGGCTTCCTCATCGGTCTCTCCACCCTCCAGATCGAGTTCGACTTCGGCGTCCCCCAGTTCCGCCAGCTGTTCCACCCGGTGATGATCGTGTTGGCCGCGTCCATCGCCCTCGTGGCGGTGCGCATCCGCGCCGGACGGGGCGCGGCGCTGGCCGCGGTGGCCTTCTTCCTCGTGGTCAACGGCACGCTGTCGTGGGCCATCACCGAGCCCCTCGGCCGCTCGACCATGCACTTCCCCCTCTACCTGGTGGAGGCGTTGGTGGTCGAAGCCGTCGCACTCGTCATCCCCCGCCGGCGGCAGGTCACCTTGGGCCTCGTCGCCGGCCTCGGCATCGCCACGGTCGGGCTGGCCGCGGAGTGGGCGTGGACCCACGTCTTCTTCCCCCTGCCCTGGGGCACCGCCCTGCTGCCCGAGGCGCCGCTGCTCGCCCTGGTCGCCGGCGCCGCGGGCGGCGTCCTCGGCGGCCTCACCGGCCGGGCACTGGCGCCCGAGTCCCTGCCCCGCCAGGCCACGCCGCGCGGGTGGGCGGCGGCGGCGTGGGTGGGCGCGTTCGTCTGCCTCGCCCTCCCCCTCCCCATGACCGTCCACCGGGACTGGGAGGCGGTGGTGACCTACGACGAGGTGGCCAGCCCGCTCGCCGAGCGCGCCGCGGTCGTCACCGTCGAGCTCTCGCCACCCGCCGCTGCCGACGGCGCCGACGACGCCAACTGGTTCGGTGTGGTGGCGTGGCAGGGCTCGGGCGGGGGCGAGGGCGGCCTCGTCATGGCCGACCTCGAGCCCATGGGCGACGGCGTCTGGCGCACCGACCGGCCCGTGCCGCTGGCCGACCCGTGGAAGACCATGGTGCGCCTGCACACCGGCACGAGCCTCCAGGCCCTGCCCCTGTACCTCCCCGCCGACGAGGCCATCCCGGCGCCGGCCGTCGAGCTCGCCTCCGGCGACGCGGCCTCCTTCCTCCCCGACAAGCAGGTGCTCCAGCGCGAGGCGCGGACCGACAACATCTGGCTGGAGCGCGGTGCCTACGTCCTGTTGGGGGCAATCGCCCTGTGGTGGGTGGCCGCCCTCGCCTGGGGCCTGCGCCGCCTCGACCGGGGCGCCACCCTTCCCCCCACCGAGGGCGAGCGGTACGCTCCGGACGCTTCCCCCTTCGTCATCGACAGATGAAGGGATCCCCCCGTGGCCTTGACCACCCGCCAGCGCCGTTTCCTGCACGCCGCGATCGCCCCGGCGATCGGCACCGAGGAGGCAGACCTCCTGCTCGACCAGTTCCCCGCCAGCGAAGGTGACGAGCTGATCACCCGCGACTACCTCGCAGCGCGCCTTGCCGAGGTGCGCACCGAGATCGCCGAGTTCCGAACCGAGGTCGCCCGAATGGAGAACCGGCTCTACGTCGCGATGGTCGGCATCGCCGTGGTCATGCTCGGCGTCATCCTCACGGTCGGCCGTTAGGCCGGACGGGGGCGGGGTGGGCCGGCGCTGGTGAAGCGGGTGCCGGGTGGGTCGACGGCCCACGCCGGCGCCTCGCCCCAGCGGTCCTCGTAGACCGCAACCGAGGGCCCGGACTGCCAGCAGCAGTTGCTGGCAGGCAGGGTAGACCGACGCCCCCTCGTTGGGGTGCGGGGCCCGGGAAGGTGGAAGCGCGCCACCGGCGGGCTACGGTGGCCGCCGCAACACCAGCAACACTCGCTACACCATCGTCGGGTTCCGCAGTTCAGGGCGCGACGGGCCGCTGAGACACCGAATCTCGTTTGCGGCCACGCCTTCGCTGCCGCGACGCAGCAACGCCGGTCCGCCGGCCACCTCGAAGGCTGCCGATCGGGTTCGTCGCCGCCCTTCCCCCTTTGACCGACGCCGTGCCCGACCGGGCGCGCGTCACTGGAGCTGTACCCAACGTGTCCCTCACCTTCCGCGAGCTCGGCGTCCCCGCCGACCTCGCCACCCTCCTCGACCAGCGCGGCATCACCGCGCCCTTCCCCGTGCAGGCCGCCACCCTGCCCGACGCCCTCGCCGGCCGCGACGTCTGCGGCAAGGCCCCCACGGGCTCCGGCAAGACGCTCGCGTTCGGCATCCCCCTCGTCGTGCGCTCGACCCACGGCCGCCCGCGGCGCCCGCACGCCCTCGTGCTCGCCCCCACCCGTGAGCTCGCCGCCCAGATCGAGAGCGAGCTGCGCCCCCTCGCCGCCCTGCGCAAGCAGACCGTGGCCTCCTTCTACGGCGGCGTCGGCTTCGGCAAGCAGCTCGCCGCCCTTCGCAACGGCGTCGACATCGCCGTGGCCTGCCCCGGTCGCCTCGCCGACCTCGTCCAGCGCGGCGACGTCCGCCTCGACGAGGTCGACCTGGTCGTGATCGACGAGGCCGACCGCATGGCCGACATGGGCTTCCTGCCCGAGGTCAAGCGCCTGCTCGACCAGGTGCGCCCCGACCGCCAGACGCTGCTGTTCTCGGCCACCCTCGACAACGACGTCGACGTGCTCATCCGCCGGTACCAGCAGAACCCCGCCCGTCACGAGGCCGAGGCCATCGACACCGGCCCCGACCGCACGACCCACCACTTCTGGCACTCCTCGGACCACGAGAAGGTCGACCTCACCGCCCGCCTCGTGCGCGGCCACGGGCCCACCATCGTGTTCACCCGCACCAAGCGTCGGGCCGACCGCCTCACCAAGCAGCTCGCCAACGCCGGCGTCACCGCGGCCGCCATCCACGGTGACCGCAGCCAGCCCCAGCGCGAGCGTGCCCTCCAGGCCTTCACCAAGGGCAAGGTCGAGGCCCTCGTGGCCACCGACGTCGCCGCCCGCGGCATCCACGTCACCGACGTGGCCTGCGTCATCCACTTCGACCCGCCGGCCGACGAGAAGGACTACGTCCACCGCTCCGGCCGCACCGGCCGGGCCGGCGCCAGCGGCACCGTCGTGAGCCTCATCGGGGGCGAGCACCGCAAGACCGCCTCCCGGATGCAGCGCAAGCTGGGCCTGGGCACCAGCGGCCCGGTCACCCCCGACCTGACGGACTTCCCCGCCGTGCCCACCCCCGAGCCGGGCATGGCCCCGAAGCCCTTCGACCCCGTCGGCCCCAGCAACCAGCGCCGCGGCAACGGCCCCAAGCGCTCACACACGGGCGGTCCCCACAAGGGCGGCCCTCGTCGTCCGGGAGGTCCCCGCAAGGCCACCGCGGGTGCTTCCGCGGGCGGCCGCTCGAGCAACGGCCCCCGCAAGGCCAACGGGTCGGCCACCGGCGGTGGCAACACCCAGGGCGGCGCCCGCCGCAAGGGCACGCCCCGCAACGCCCCGCCCCGCAAGGCCGGCAGCGGCGGCCACCGCAAGGGCGGCGCACCTCGCGGCTGACCACCCGCCCGCAGGCGGCGAGTGCTCAGCCGGTCCGGGTGAGCACCGCCGCGATGCGGTCGTAGCGGGGGTCGTCGTCCCCGGCGATGCGCCCCACCCAACGCAGCACCTCGGCCGCGTCGACCGGGGTGCCGAGCGCCAGCACCGAGTCGATGTCGATCCAGTCCTTCGGTCGGTCGAAGACCGACTTCGCCACGACGAGGTGCTCGGCGCTGAGGACGGTGATCGTGGTGTCCGCGAAGGGCACCCTCACCGCGGCGGCCCGGGCGGCATCGTGGAACGGGTCGTAGGCGAAGAACAGGTCGACGGGCGTGGCGTCCCACCACACGCGAGCCTGACCGTCACGCTCGATCGCGGCCGGGGCGTCGTCGGTGAACACACCGAGCGCCTCCAGCGGGCCCAGTACGTCATCGGCCAGCGAGGCCGCCACGAACACGTTCAGGTCGATGTCGATGGTGGCCCTCGGCTCGGCCCAGTAGGCGAGGGCGATCGCGCCGCCGAAGGCGTGGGGCACGTCCTCGAGCGCCCGGTCGATGGCGACCACCTTGTCGGGCAGCGAGGGGCGGGTGGGACCAGTCACCCTCGAGACACCAGCCGCGGCATCGACAGCTCGCCGCGGCGGCGGGTGGGGACGGCGTCGGCGAGCAGGAGCACGTCGACCAGGCGGCTGGCGTGCTCTTCACGCGTGACCGGCGGCGGGATGTCCGCTACCGCGGGGGCGAGACGCAACTCGAGCTGCTCGCCGGTGGCGCCGACCAGCCGCCGCAAGGTCGCCGTGCCCGGATCGCGCCGACCGTGCTCGTAGGCCGAGATGACGGGCTGGCTGGTGCCCGCCCGCCGGGCCAGTTCCGCCTGGCTCAGGCCGCGGCGGACCCGGGCGTGGCGAAGGAGGGCGGCGGCGTGCACGGACCCCAGCGTACCTCACCCCATATCTGATCGTCTATGGCGGGTGGGGCCGCGCGCCCGGGTCCGAAGCGGTCAGACGGTGGCCAGATCGCCCTCGAGCTGGGCGTCCGGCGAGCCGCCGTCGATCGAGCCGTCGCCCTCCTCGTCGAGGTCGACGACCTCGTCCGAGGGGCCGTCGGCCGGGGCCTCGTGCAGGCCGAAGCGCTCCTGGAAGCGGCGCAGCGGCGCCGGCGCCCACCAATTGGCGTCACCCGCCAGCTTCATCAGCGCCGGCACCAGCGTGGCCCGGACCACCGTCGCGTCCATCAGGACCGCCAGCGCCAGACCGAGGCCGAAGAGCTTGATGAAGGTGACCCCCGAGCTGGCGAAGGCCACGAAGGTGACCGCGAGGAGCAACGCCGCGGCGGTGACGATCCGGCCCGTGCGCTCGAGGCCGAGGGCCACCGACTCCTCGTTGGTGGCGCCCTTGTCGTGCTCCTCCTTGATGCGGGAGAGCAGGAACACCTCGTAGTCCATCGAGAGCCCGAAGGCGATGCAGAACATGAGGATGGGCGTCGTCGTGTCCGTCAGGCCCGTGGCGGTGAAGTCGAGCAGGCCGGCGCCGTTGCCCTCCTGGAAGACCCAGACCATGGCCCCGAAGGTGGCGCTGAGGCTCAGGAGGTTGAGGACCAGCGCCTTGAGGGGCACGAGCAGGCTCCCGAACATCAGGAACAGAAGGACGAAGGTGGCGATGCCGATCCACGCCGCCGCCCAGGGGACGAGCCCGAAGATGGCCGCCTTGACGTCGAGCTGCTGCGCCGAGCCGCCCCCCACGAGGACGTCGACCCCGGGGTCGAGGGCGCGCACGTCCTCGACCAGTGCCTCCCCTTCGGCCGAGGCGGGCTCCACCGTGGGGACGACGCTCAACCAGGTGGCCTCGCCGGCGTCGGCCGCGGTGAAGCGCTCGGTGGTGGCGTCGGGACCGGCCAGCAGGGCGCCGTCGATGAAGTGGCCGGTGCGGGCGTCGACCCGGGCCACGTCGGGGTGGCTCGACAGCTCGGTGGCGAGCGCGTCCACCTGCTCGTCGGTGACGTCCTCGGTGATCACCACCGGGAAGGCGTTGGCCTCGGGTGAGTCGAAGTCGGTCTCGAGCTGCTCGGACACCTCGCGGGCGGGGTTGCCCTCGGGCAGCACCCGATGGTCGGGGCTGGCGAACACCACGCTGAAGAACGGCAGGCCGAGAAAGAGCAGGAAGGCCACCACCGACACGGTGACCACGAGGGGTCGGCGCATCACCGCGTGGGCGAGGCGGTACCAGAAGCCCTCGCCCACCGGCTTGGCGGGGCGGCGCTTCCACAGCCGGCCCTTGTCCACCCGGTGGCCCAGCACCGCGAGCAGCGCCGGCAGGCTCACCACCGAGGTGATGATGGCCACGAGGATGACGCCGATGCCGGCGTAGGCGAACGAGCGCAGGAAGAACAGCGGGAAGATGAGCAGGGCCGACAGCGACACCGCGACGGTCAGGCCGCTGAAGGCCACGGTGCGACCGGCGGTCTCGACCGTGCGGACGACGGCCGCCTCGGTGGAGCGACCGGCGGCGAGCTCCTCCCGGAACCTCGACACCACGAACAGGCTGTAGTCGATGGCGAGGCCCAGGCCCAGCGCCGTGACGAGGTTGATGGAGAACACCGAAACGTCGGCCACGCTCGTCACCAGCCAGAGCACCAGGAAGGCGCCGAGCACCGCCACCATGCCGATGCCCAGGGGCAGCAGCGCCGCCACCAGGCCCCCGAAGACGACGATGAGCAGGGCCATGGTGATGGGCACGGCGATGCTCTCGGCGCGGGCGAGGTCGCCCTCGATGGTGAGGCCGACCTGGCGGAACACCTCGGCCTGGCCGCCCACCGCCACGGTGACCGCGCCGTCGCCGTAGGTGCCGGCCAGCTCCTCGTCGATGGCCTCCACCACCACCTCGACGTCGTCCGGGCTCCCTCCGATCACCCCGAGCACCAGGGCGGCGCTGCCATCGGTGCTGCGAAGCGGCGCCAGGGACCCGAGCGACCAGTAGGACGACGCCGCGTCGACGCCGTCGAGGGCGGCCAGCTCCTCGGTGAGCTCGGCGCCGGCGGCGGCGGCCGCCGGGGCATCGACGTCGCCCCCCTCGGCCGTCACCAGCAGCACGACGTTGGGCGAGGCGGCGCCGAATGTCTCGTCGAGGTACGTCTCGGCCCGGCTGGACTCGCTGTCCGGGTCGAGGAAGCCGCCGGTGGACAAGCGGTCGAACACGCCGCCGCCGATGACGCCGGCGGCCACCACGAACACGACGGTGACCACGAGCAGGGCCCGGCGGCGACGGACGGCGAGATGACCCAGGAAGCTGAACATGGAGCGTATGTACGCATGTATACTTACGAGCGTCAACCCATGGAGGACGTGATGTCGGTCACACCGGCAGACCAACCCGACGACGCCGAGACCGACGGCGTCCGGGCCCGGAACCCGCGCGGGGAGGGCGACCGCCTGCGCGCCGACCTGCTCGACGCCGCGGCCGAGCTCATCGCCGAGCACCGCTCGGTCGACCGGGTCAGCCTGCGCGCCGTGGCCTCGGCGGCGGGCGTCAGCCCCATGGCCGTCTACAACCACTTCGACGACAAGGCCGACCTCATGGTCGCGGCCGTCGACCACTGCTGGGACGAGTTCCAGCAGGCCCTGGCCGAGGCCTACCTCGCCGCCGACACCCCTTTCGCCCGCCTGCGAGACGCCGGCGGCGCCTACGTGCGCTTCGCCCTCGAGCACCCTGGCAAGTACCGGGTGCTGTTCTCCGATCCCGCCGACCTGCCTGCGCGCCCAGAGCCCGTCGGCCTCACCGCGTTCGACCAGCTGGTCGAGGTGGTGGCCGACATCCTCACCCTCCGCGACGACGACCGCGACCCCACCTTCGTGGCCGTCCAGGTGCACACCTGGATGCACGGCATCGTCACGCTGCTCGGCTGCCACCCCGAGGGCCCGTGGCCTCCCGTCGAGGCCCTCCTCGACGACCTGGTGATCCGCCTCCAGCTGGGCCCGCCCGGCTGACCGCGCGGGCAGGCAGTGCCCCATACAACGGGTAAGGATGGATCGATGCGCACTCGCACCGCCCTGCTCCTCGGCGCCTCGGCCGGCGCCGCCCTCGCCGCGGCACTGGCCGTGCGGGCCCGGCGCGCCGACCGCAGCCTGCTCGAGGCCATCGAGTACGGCGAGCACCTCGAGATCACCACGTCGGACGGCGCCACCCTCGTGGTCGACGTCCTCGGGCCGGAGGACGGGCCCACCGTCGTCTTGGCCCACTGCTGGGGCGGCCACGTCGACAACTGGTCGCTGGTGGCGGGCCCGCTCCTCGAGCGCGGCCACCGGGTGGTGCGCTGGCACCAACGGGGACACGATCCCTCGACGGTGGGCGACGAGGGCTTCGCGGTGGAGCGCTTCGGCACCGACCTGGCGGAGGTGCTCGAGGCCGTGGACGCCCGTGATGCCGTCGTGGCCGGCCACTCCTTGGGCGGCATGACCGTGCAGGCGTTCGCCATCGGCCACCCCGAGGTCGCCGCCGACCGCACCCGGGGCCTCGTCCTCGTCGCCACCGCCGCCGGCGGTCTGAGCGCCCGACCCCTCGGCCGGGCGACGGACTCGCTGGAGCGGGTCGGGCCGCTCCTCGACCGTGCCATGGCCAGCCGCTACGGCCACGTCCTCGTGCGCGGGACGCTCGGCAAGGGGGCCTCCCACGCCGCGGTGCGCGCTACGCGCGACCACTTCGTGGGCACCCCGTTCCCCACCCGCCAAGGGATCCTCCAGGGCCTGAAGGCCATGGACCTGCGCGAGGCCGGCGCCCGCATCGGGGTGCCCACCACGGTCATGGTCGGCAGCCGTGACCCCCTCACCCCGCCGGCGTTCAGTCGGGGCATGGCCGCCACCATCCCCGAGGCCCGCCTCGTCGAGCTGCGGGGTCGCGGGCACATGCTTCCCATGGAGGCACCCGACGAGATCGTCGAGATCATCGTCGGCCACCACACCTGATCGACCTGATCAGCGGGCACCGCTCGGTACGGTCACGACATGGAGGACCTCGAGGCACGGCGCCGGCGCCGCCTGGTGGAAGAGCTCGAGGAGGCCGGCCTCCCCCTCGACGCCTACGACCCCGCCACGCTCGACCTCCTCCTCGACGAGGTCGCCCGTGCCCTGCGCCCCGAGGTCCACGAGCGGCGGGTGGTCGTCACCGGGACCGTCGTCGCGCCCCAGGCCGACCCTGCGGGATGGGAGGCGGGAACCACCCTGACCATCACCCGGGTCGACACCGGGCACCAACCGCTCGCCGCGGCACGGCGCTTCGCCGACGGCCGATCCTGCTGGCTGTGCCGCCACCCCGACGGCACCACCGAGTGGCTGGTGTTCGACCGTCCCGCCGGGTCCGAGCGCGACCTCGTGGTCCTGGCCGACGTGCTGGGCGCCACCGTGGTCCAACGCCATCCCGGCGGGTCGGTCCGCGTGGTCGGCGCCTTCGGGGTGCTGCGCTGGGAGAACGTCCACTGGCACCACGAGCCGCCCGTGCGCAGCTGGCTCGGGGCGGTGACCGGCCCGGGCCACGGCGACCCCGCCGTGCTCGAGGCCCTGCTCGCCTTCGCCGTCCACGACCTCGGGTCCCTGGGCATCGGCTCGCTGCTCATCCACCGCCCGGACGACGAGCCCGGGCCGCCGGTCGAGGCCCGCCTGCCCACCCCGCCCCAGCTGCGCATCACCACGGCCACCCACCTCGCCCCGCTGCGCCACGCCCTCACCCAGGTCGACGGCGCCGCGGTCTTCGACGGCGCCGGCGTGTTGCGCCAACTCGGGGTGCGCCTCATCCCGAGCTCGGCCGCGGAGGCCGAGGTCGACCCCCTCGGCGGCACCCGGCACACGTCGGCGCGCCGGTACAGCCACGACGACCCCCGGGCCACCGTGGTCGCGGTCAGCGAGGACGGCCCCGTGTCGGTCCTGCGCGCCGGCGAGCTGCTCTTCGTCGACGCCCCCTGAGCGGGGCGCTCAGTGGGGCGCCACCGGGGAGCCGTGGTGAAGGGTGAGCAGCCAACGGTCGCCGCGGCGCACGAACACGTTGGTGGCGGCCACGGTGCCCGACACGGCACCGGCCATCAGGTTCTCGTCCACGGTCACCCACGCGACATCGCCCACCACGACGATCTCGTCGTTGGTGAGGATGAACTGGTTGCGGCCGGGCCCGCCGAGTATGCGCCGCCACGACTCCTCGACATCGGGCCACCCTCGCAGGATCGGCCACCCCGGGTGCACGCACACGACGCCGGCGTCGTGGTCCCAGACGTCGGCCATGGCGGCGAGGTCGCGACCCTCGTGGGCGTCGTAGAAGGCCTGGTTGGCCGCCCGCACCGCGGCGATGTCGTCGGTCCCGTGCACGACAGGGACGGTACCGGGGCGTAGATTCCAGCGCCGTGAACCTGGTGTGGGCGGTGGTCATCGTCACGGTGGTGGCGACGCTCGCCGTCGCCGTGATGTTCGCGGTGCGACGCCGAGCGCCCAAGGGCGGGTTCTTCGCCGACGGGGACCGCGCCGCCGGGGTCTTCGGCGTGCTGGCCACCGGTTTCGCCGTGCTCCTCGGCTTCGTCGTCTTCCTCGCGTTCCAGAGCTACGACACCTCTCGGGCAGGGGCGGAGGACGAAGCGGTCGTCCTCGCCCAGCAGGTGGAAACGGCCCAGCTCCTGCCCGAGGAGGACCGGGCCCGCCTCACCGGCGAGCTCATCTGCTACGGGCGCTCCGTCGCCGGCGTCGAGTGGGACGAGATGGAGGCCAGCCAGCTCGACGCCGAGCCCAACCTCTGGGCCGACGAGCTCTTCCGCACGATCACCGGCATCGAGGCCGCCGACGACGCTCAGCAGTCGGCCCTCGACCGGTGGCTCGACCAGCGGTCCGAGCGCGAGCAGGCCCGCAACGACCGCATCCACGGTGCCTCGGGCATCATCCCGGCGCCGCTGTGGATCGTGCTCCTGTTCCTCTCCCTCGTCCTGTTCGCCTACATGCTCCTGTTCGCCGACTCGGCCGAGCTGGCCGTCACCCAGGGGGTGATGATGGGCACCGTTGCGGTGCTCATCACCACGCTCCTCTTGCTGGTGGCCTTCCTCGACGACCCGTACCACGACGGCGTGGGCGGCCTGCAGCCGGTGTCCATGGAGCGGGCACTGCGCACCATCGACGACATCGTGGTCGTCCTCGACCTCGAGGTCGACCCCCCGTGCGACGCCGAGGGACGCCCCGTCTGACCCTCCCCCCGTCGAAGACGGTTGGGACCAACGGCCCTAGGCCACGGCCGACGCCACGCCGACCATTTCAGGATGAACCGTGTCGTTCGCCAGATCCCCGTCGTCGGCGAGTGGGCCCGCCACGACGTCACCCCGCCCCGCTGGACGGGACCCGCGGAGGCCAAGGGGGTGCTCGTCGAGGAGGAGGACTCCGAGCTGCGCTCGGCCATCACCGACGCGCTCCGCCATGCGGGGTATCGCACCGCCGAGTGCTCGGGGCCGGGCTGGCACGGCGACGGTCGCTGCCCCCTCGTCGAGGGCGACGGGTGCAGCTCGGTCGAGACCGCCGACGCGGTGCTCCAGGTGCTGCTCGCCAGCAACGAGCCGATGCGCGAGGTGCGGGCCACGATCCACAGCGACGAGCCCGGCGTGCCCGTCATCCTCTTCGCCCCCGCGCCCACCATCGACCGCGACCCCGACCTCGCCGAAGGCGCCGTGGTGCGCAACGACCCCCTCACCCGCGCCGCCGTCGTCCGCGCCGTCGCTGACGTCATCGGACCGCCGTAGCCCCGGCCAGGGACCAAGGGCCCTGGCTCGGGGCCCAGGGCGCGCTCACGCTGCAGATGAGTGGCCCGCCCTCTCACGGGGTCCGGGTCCCGCCGACCCGAAGGAGGGTGGCCATGTTCCTGCTGGCGCTCCTGCTCCTCATCATCGTGGTCGCCGTGTTCGTCGTGCGCTCCCAGCTCGCGGCACGGGACCACCCCATCCAGACGCGGACGGCCCACCGGCCCGCGTCCACGCGAGACGAGTTCGACCGATGGGTCGACGCCGGCCTCCTCACCGAGGAGCAGGCCGATGCCATCACCGCCTTCGAGGCCGACCAACCGTCGGCGCTGGGGCCCACCGCGGTGGCGGTGACCTCGCCAGGCACCGAGCCTGCGATCGCGCCCAGCAGTGTCCGCCCCCGCTGGCGCTCACCACGGGTCCCCGTGGTGGCCGAGTCCCTCGGCTACCTCGGCGCAGCACTGGCCGGCGCCGGCCTCCTCCTGACCGTCAGCAGCTTCTGGAGTGAGCTGAGCGCGGCCGGTCGGATGGGCCTCACGGGCGCCACCGCGGTCGTGCTCGGCCTCGCCGGGCTGGCCGTCCACGAGGGTGCCGACCCCGCCTTGACCCGTCTGCGAGCCGTGCTCTGGCTGGCGTCGACCATGGCCGCTGCCACCTTCGCGGGGGTCGTCGCCGACGCCGCCGGTGCCGAGACGGCCACCGTGGTGGGCGCGACCGCGGCCACCACGACCGCGGCGGTGAGTGGCGCCTACTGGTGGTGGCGGGAGCGCCCCGTCCAGGAGATGGTCGCCCTCGCCGCGATCCCGGTAGCCGTGGGTGCTTGGGTCCTCTCCCTCTCGACGCCGCTCACCACCGGCGTGGTCGTGTGGGTCGTGGGCGCGGCCCTCTTCGTCGTCGGCCTCCGCCTCCTCACTCCCCTGCCCTGGATCACCGAGTCGGTCGGCGGCGTCACCCTGGTCGTCGGCAGCGGCATGATCGCCAGCGAGATCGAGGGTTCCGGCATGCTCGTCCTCGTGGCGACCGGCGCCGTGCTGGTGGCGGTCGCGGTGGTGCGTGGGCTGGCGCCGACGGGCACCGGCCAGGTCATCGCCGGGCTCATCGGCGCCCTCGCCGTGGTCCAGAGTGCCCCGCCGACCATCGCCTGGTTCGCGAACGAGGCCGGCGTGCTCACCGGGCTCACCGTCTGGCTGAGCGGCATCGGGCTGTTGGCCGTGGGGTGGACCGCCTGCACCCGGTGGCCCGTCGTGTTCGAGATCCTCGGTGCGGTCGTGATCGTCGCCGGTGCCGCGGTGTGCGGCGCCCAGGCGCCCGGATTCGCCGCCCTCTTCGGGATCGCCAACGCCGTCGCCCTGCTGGCGCTGGGCATGCGCCCCGGTCGGGTGGTGCTCTCCGCGGTCGGCGCCCTCGGCCTGCTCGGCAACGTGCCCTGGGCCATCAGCTGGTTCTTCCCGGGTGAGAACCGGGCGCCGCTGCTCATCATGGTGTCGGGTGCCCTCATCATCGCCGCCGCCGTCCTCATGACCCGGCTGTCGGGTCGCTTCAAGAGCGAGATGGGCCACCCGCACCCCGCGTGAGACGGCGATCCGGCCGTCGGCACCGTCGTAGGGTGCGGCGATGAGCGCCGTGCGCACCGACGTCCCGCCGGCCTGGGAGCACGGGTGCGGATGCGGCGGACCCTTGGCCGCGGCCCTCGCCATCGGGGCTGCGATCGACGGCCCCGACCACCACGGTTCCGCACACGGCCAGGGCCATGCCCACCGCCGGGACCGGCGGCAGGCGAGCGGCCAGGTCACCGTGCTCACGGGCGCCACGGTGCTGCCCGTCGACGACTCCTTCTCCGAGGCGGAGGCCGTCGCCGTGTCGGACGGCCGCATCGTCGCGGTCGGGAGCGAGGCGGCGGTGCGGGCCGCCGCCGGCCCCGATGCCCGACGGGTCGATCGGCCCGGCGCCACCATCCTCCCCGGCTTCATCGAGCCGCACGCCCATCTCCTGCCGTCCGCGCTGTTCGGCCCCTGGGCCGACGTCGGCCCCTTCCGGTTCCCCACGGTCGACGGCGCGCTCGGCCACCTCGCCGCACTCGCCGCCGCCCGACCCGACGGCGGCGACGACTGGGTGCTGGCCCGCCAGTTCGACCCGTCGCTCCAGGAGGGGCCGGACGAGCTCACCACCGCCGAGCTCGACCGGATCTCGACCACCCGCCCGGTGGTCGTCCTCAACGCGTCCCTCCACTTCGCCTACGTCAACCAGGTCGCGCTCGATCGTGCCGGCATCACCGCGACCACCCCCGATCTCGCCGGTTCCCCTTACGGCCGCCACCCGGACGGGCGACCCAACGGTGTGCTCCTCGGCCAACCCGCCATGATCAGCGTGCTCGCACACCGCCCGGGCATGGGCGACGTCGACCTCGTCGCCGCGGCGCTCGCCGTCGTCCGCCGCGCCAACTCGGTCGGGATCACCACCATCTGCGACCAGGGCACGGGAGGTGTCCTCGGTGGCGGCGACCTCGACGTCTACGCCGCGCTCGCCGCCTCCGGTGCCCTGACCACCCGCCTGCGCCACTCCCTGTTCGACCTGCGCTCCGACGACTGGGACGCCCGCGGGGTGGCCCCGGGCGACGGCGACGCGCTCGTGCGGGCCACGGGCTGGAAGATCGTCAGCGACGGCTCGAACCAGGGCCGGAGCGGCCGCCAGCGCGACCCCTACCTGCCGAGGCCCGGGTGGCCGGAGGACCACCGGGGGGTCGCCTACGTCGAGCCCGACGACCTCGCGGCCAAGGTGGCCCGGCGGGCTGCCGAGGGTTGGCAGGTGGTGGTCCACGCCAACGGCGACGCCGCCATCGACGCCGCGCTCGACGCCTTCGCTGCGGTCGACGGCGGGCCTGCGGCGGCCGCCCACCGTCGCCACCGCATCGAGCACTGCTCGATCCTCCATGACGAGCAGGTCGAGCGGCTCGCCGCCCTCGGCGTCTCGCCCAGCTTCCTCATCGGCCACGTGGGGTGGTGGGGCCGGGCCTTCCGCGACGACCTGCTGGGGCCCGAGCGCGCCGACCTGCTCGACCGGGCGGGTGCCTGCGACCGCGCGGGCATCCGCTGGACCATGCACTCCGACGAGCTGGTCACGCCCATGGGGCCACTGCGTTGCATCGGCCAGGCCGTCACCCGCCGACTGAGCGCGGAGCCCGGGACCGTCCTCGCCCCCGACGAGCGGGTCACCGTCGAGGCCGCTATCCGGGCCATGACCGCCGACGCCGCCTGGCAGTGCCACTCCGACCACGAGGTCGGCACGCTCGAGGCGGGCAAGCGGGCCGACCTGGTGGTGCTCGCCGAGGACCCCCGGGCCGTCGATCCGGAGGCCATCGCGGACATCGCAGTGCTCGAAACCTGGTTCGACGGCGAGCCGGTGTTCTCCGCGGTCTGAACACTCGGCGCTCACGCACCGCGTCCCACGCGCTTATCGTTCGGGCCGAGGACCCCAACCGCATCGGGAGGCAATGGCCGTGAGCCAGAGTGGTGGAGCAGCGGGCTGGTACGACGACCCCTTCGGTCGCTTCGAGAAGCGGTGGTTCGACGGCACCACCTGGACCGACCAGGTGTGGCACGCCGGCGCGGCCCAGGTCGACCCACCGGTGACCGCCCCCGTGACGCCGGTCTCCGCCAGCAGCGCCGCCGGGACGAACCCCGCCGGGCCGGCGCCGGCCGGCGTCGGCGCGGTCGCGGGCGCGCCGGGCACGGGGACCCCCCTTCCCCCCTGGTTGGGAGCGCTGGCCGCGCCCCTCGTCGCACTCGTGGCCACGGTGGTCCTGTCGACCGTGTTCGACCTGTTCCCCCGGTTCATCCTCTTCACCACCAAGAACGGCATCGACAGTGAGGGGAAGCGGGTCTTCGTCGCCCTGGTCTTCGGTGCCCTGCTCGGCGCCGCCGTCCTCGGCGGGCCCAAGCTGGTGGCCGCCCTCGGCGCCGGCGGCAGCCTCGACAAGGACGACCTCATGCCCCTCGCCCTCGGTGCGATGTCCGGGGCCGCCGCCGGGTTCGTCACCCAGGTGTTCGGCTTCCGCATCGTGGACGTCATCTTGTTCGACCCGCTCATCGACAACCTCGGGTCGTTCCTCGGACGCCTGATCTTCGCCTTCTACTACGGCATCATCTGGGCCCTGTTCGGGGTCGTCATGGGCGCCGTGGCCTTCACCCCGATCGCCGGGCCCGACCCGGCGGCCAAGCGACGGCTGCCGCTGCTCACCGCCGCCGGGTTCGTGGGCGGCGCCATCGGCGGGTTCCTCTTCGCCCCCGGCCGCTTCGACTTCGGCGGCATGGGCTCGGCCGTCATCTCGATCCTGCTCGTGGCCGCGGCCTACGGCTTCGCCAGCCTCTTCGCCGCGCAGGGCCTCGACGTGGCGTCGCTCGCGGCCAAGGCCAACCAGGCGGCCAGCGGCCTCGGTGGGAGCCTCGGCGCCCCCGGGGGCCCGGTCGCCCCCAGCGGTGCGGCACCTGCCGCCAGCAGCGCCGCCGCCGGCGCGTGGCACCCGGATCCCACCGGACGCCACCAGCAGCGGTGGTGGGACGGCACGCAGTGGACCGACCAGGTGGCGGACGGCGGCGCCACCTCGACCGACCCGCTCGGCGGGGCGTAGGTGCCCGAGACCCATCAACTCCTGATCGACGGCCACTGGGTCGACGCCCGCGACGGGGCCGTCTTCGACACCCTCGATCCTGCGACGGGCGAGGTCCTCGCCTCCGTGGCCTCCGCGGGCGCCGCCGACGTCGACCTCGCCGTGGCCGCCGCCCGCCGGGCCTTCGACGGTGGCGTGTGGGGCCTGGCCGTGCCCGAGCGCGACCGCTCCGAAAAGCTCTTCGCCCTCGCCGCCCTGCTGCGCCGCGACGTCGACGAGCTGGCCCGCCTCGAGACCCTGGACTGCGGCAAGCCCCTCGAGGACGCCAAGTGGGACGTCGAAGAGGCGGCCTTCATGTTCGAGTACTACGCAGGGTGGGCCACCAAGATCACCGGGGACATCCCTCCGGTGGGCCCCGACGCGATGAGCCTCATCGTCAAGGAGCCCGTCGGCGTCTGCGGCCTGATCGTGCCGTGGAACTACCCACTCCTCATGGCCTGCCAGAAGGTGGCACCGGCCCTCGCCGCCGGCTGCACGGTGGTGCTCAAGCCCGCCGAGCAGACCCCCCTCACCGCACTCGCGCTCGGGCGCCTGTCGGTCGAGGCCGGCCTGCCCGCCGGCGTGCTCAACGTCGTCACCGGCACCGGCCCCGACGCCGGCGAGCCCCTCGTCACCCACCGTGGTGTCGACAAGATCAGCTTCACGGGCTCGAAGGTGGTGGGTCAGCGCATCATGCGCCTCTGCGCCGACGACCTGAAGCGGGTCACGCTCGAGCTCGGCGGCAAGAGCCCCAACATCGTCTTCGCCGACGCCGACCTCGCGGAGGCCGTACCCGGCACCGCCCTCGGCATCTTCGGCAACCAGGGCGAGGTCTGCTCCGCCGGCAGTCGCATCTTCGTGCAGCGCCCCGTCTACGACGAGGTGCTCGCCGGTCTCGTGGACGAGGCCAAGGCGCTCACGCTCGGTTCGGGCCTCGACCCCGACGTCACCATGGGCCCGCTCGTCTCGGCCGCGCAGCGCGAGCGGGTCGAGGGCTACATCGGCCTCGGCAAGCAGCAGGGCGCGCGCCTGGCCTTCGAAGGGGCCCGCCCCGAGGACCCGGCCCTCGCCGGCGGCTTCTTCGTGCCTCCCACGGTGTTCGAGACCGAGTCACTCGACCTCACCATCGCCCGCGAGGAGATCTTCGGCCCGGTCGCCACCGTCGTGGCCTTCGACGAGGTCGCGGAGGTGACCGCCATGGCCAACGACACCGAGTACGGCCTCGCCGCCGCCATCTGGACCCGCGACATCGGCAAGGCGTTCGCGGCCGCCAAGGCGGTGCGGGCCGGTGTGGTCTGGATCAACGACTCGCAGCCGGCCCCCAGCGAGGCGTCGTGGGGCGGCTTCAAGCAGTCCGGCATCGGCCGCGAGCTGGGCCCCTACGGGCTCGACGCCTTCCTCGAGACCAAGCAGATCTACGTCAAGCTGGGCTGACGCGGCGGTCGCGCCCGTCCTCGCTCCGTGCGATGGTGCGCAGGAGCTCGGCCATCGCCGCCGGCGAGTGACCGCTCAGGAGCACGTCGACGTGCGGCAGCGCCGCGGCCATGCCGCCGGCGAGAGGTGCGAACCCCTCGGTGGCGGCGCGGGGGTTCACCCAGACCACGCGGTGGGCGAGGCGGGCGAGGCGGGCCATCTGCTCGCCGAGCAGGGCCGGGTCGGCGCGCTCCCACCCGTCCGACACGACGACCACCACCGCGCCCCGGGCCAGGCCCCGCCGGCCGTGGTCGTCGTTGAAGCGACGGAGGGCCTCGCCGATGCGGGTGCCGCCGGCCCAGTCGGGCGCGAGAGTGGCCACGTGGGCCAGGGCCTCGTCCGGGTCGATGTCCCGCAGCACCCGGGTGAGACGGGTGAGGCGGGTGGCGAAGACGAAGGCCTCGGCCCTCGTGGCCCGAACCGCCCCGTGGAGCAGGTGCAGGTAAGCCCGGGCGTAGTCCTCCATCGAGCCGGAGACGTCGGCGAGCAGCACGATCCGGCGTCGACGCTCCTTGGTCCGACGGTGGACCCGGTGCACGGGGTCGCCGGCGGTGCGATGGGCCTTGCGCAAGGTGGCCCGCAGGTCGAGGGTGGACCCGTGGTCGGCGCGCCGGTGGCGGCGACCGGGCCGCATGGGCGCGACCACCCGCAGCTCGGCCACCAGCCGGCGCAGATCGGCCCGCTCGTCCTCGGTCCACTCGCCGAAGTCCGTGGTGCGCAGCCGCTCGACGACGCTGGCGGCGGCCCGGGCCTCGGTGTCGCTCCCGGGCTCGTCGGCGTCACCCTCTTCGTCGCCGTCGTCGGGGAGGGCCAGCGGCGGAGTGGGCACGGGGACGGTCATGGCCGCCGGCGCCGACCGTCCACCCGGGGCGCCGCCGAACACCTCGGACGCCACGCGCTCGAAGGCGTCCAGGTCGGCCCGACCCGCCACCAGGGTCACCCGGGCCAGCGCGACCAGCTCGGCGACCGTGGCCGGCCGGGCCGCCACCAGGGCGCGCACGAAGCGGCCGGTGCGCTCGGGCGTGGCGGCCACGCCCGCGTCGTGGAGGCGCTGCGCGAAGGCGGCACCCACCGCCGCCAGGTCCACCCCCTCCCGCTTCTGGGTACTCCCCTGTGTTCTGGACGACACCGGGGAGTACCCGGAACGGTCCGGGTCGGTCATCAGCCGCCGGCGACGAGCCCGTCGAGACCCGCCGCACGGGCCAGGTCGAGGTCCTCCCGGTACTTCAACACGGCGCCCAGGGTCTGGTCGGCGGCAGCGGCGTCGAGCCGCTCGAGGCCGAGGGCGGCCAGCACCGCCACCCAGTTGATGGCCTCGGCCACGCCGGGCGGCTTCTGCACGTCGAGGGAGCGCAGGCGGGCCACCGTGGCGGCCACGTGCTCGGCCAGGGTGGCCGACGCCGCCGGGACCCGCCGGCGGATGATGGCCACCGAGCGCTCGAGATCCGGGTAGTCGATCCAGTGGTAGAGGCAGCGGCGCTTGAGGGCGTCGTGCAGGTCACGCGTGCGGTTGGAGGTGAGCAGCACCACCGGCGGGTGGGCGGCGCGCAGGGTGCCGAGCTCGGGGATGGTGACGGAGGCCTCGGCCAGCAGCTCGAACAGGAAGGCCTCGAACTCGTCGTCGGCGCGGTCCACCTCGTCCACCAACAGGACGGCGGGGCGCGGCCCCGGGTGCTCGATGGCCTGCAGCAGGGGCCGTTCGATGAGGTACTCCCGGCCGAAGAGCTGGTCCTCGCCGACGTCGGCGCCGGTGGCCTCGGCGAGGCGGATGCCCAGCAGCTGGCGCGGGTAGTTCCACTCGTAGAGGGCCTCGGCGGCGTCGATGCCCTCGTAGCACTGGAGGCGGATCAGCGGCGTGTCGAGCGCGGCGGCGAGCGCCTTGGCCGCCTCGGTCTTGCCCACGCCGGGCTCGCCCTCGAGCAACAGGGGCTGGGGCAGGCGCACGGCGCAGAACAGGGCGGTGGCCAGGTCGAGGTCGCACAGGTAGTCGGCACCGTCGAGGGCCGCCTGCACGGCGGCGACGTCCGGCAGGCGGTCGGCGAGATCGTCCCCGGCTTCGGCGCTCACCGTCCCAGGATGCCCCAGATGAGTGGGGTGAGGAGACGGTGCACCCGGCGGCCCGGCGCCGGGGTGTGCGAGGCTGCGGAGCGGAGCGCAGCAGCGCCGACGGCGGACCCCATGCCGAAGGCGCTCCGAGGGACGAGGAACGAGGAGCGAGGTAGATGGAGCTGAGCAACGAGTTCGAGGTGGCGGCGCCGATCGAGCGGACGTGGAAGGTGCTGACCGATCTCGAGCGCATCGCGCCCTGCCTGCCCGGGGCACAGCTCCAGGAGGTGGAGGGCGACGAGCACCGCGGCGTCATCAAGGTGAAGGTGGGCCCCATCACCGCCCAGTACAAGGGCAAGGCCGTGTTCGTCGAGCGTGACGACGCCGCCCACCGCGCCGTGCTCCAGGCCGACGGTCGCGACACCCGCGGCCAGGGCAACGCCAGCGCCACCATCAGCGCCCAGCTCACCCCCACCGAGGGCGGGACGCACGTGAGCGTCGACACCGACCTGAGCGTGACCGGCAAGGTGGCCCAGTTCGGCCGCGGGGTGATGGCCGACGTGAGCAGCAAGCTCATGGCCCAGTTCGTGGAGAACCTGGAGACGACCGTCCTCGCCGACGACGACGGCGAGGCCGGCGAGGCCGGCGATGCGGGCGGCGGGTCGGGCGAGGAGGGGATCGACGCGCCGGCGGCGGACACCGAGGCGACCGCTGGCACCGACGACGTGACCGGGGCAACCGAGGGCCCGGGGGACGCCGCGAGCCCGGCGCCGGCGCCCGACGCCCCCGTGGTGCGCACCATCGACGCCCCCGAGGCCGCGCCCCTCGACCTCATGGAGGTCGCCGGCGCCAAGACCATGGCGAAGATCGCCCTGCCCGTGGTCGTCCTGGCGGTGATCCTCGTGGTCCTCCTCGTCCTCGCTCTGACCTGAGGCCTGGCGCCGTGGCTCCCCTCCGCGCCTACCTGGCCGGGCCCGAGGTCTTCCTGCCCGACGCCGTCGCCATCGGCGAGGCCAAGAAGGCGATCTGCGCCGAGCACGGACTCGAGGGGATGTACCCCCTCGACCCGGTCGAGGGCCGAGCGCCGGACTTCGACGGCATCGCCCTCTTCGAGCACTGCCTCGCCCACCTCGACCGCTGCGACCTGGTGATCGCCAACCTCACCCCGTTCCGAGGCCCGAGCATGGACGTCGGCACCGCGGTCGAGATGGGCTACGCCCTCGGCGCCGGCCGGCCGGTGTACGGGTACACCAACGCGGCCGCCGACTACCGGGACCGGGTCGACGCCGAGCCCGGCTGGCTGGTGGAGGACTTCGGCTTCGTGGACAACCTCATGTGCGAGGGCACGGTCCGCCGGCGTGGGGGCGAGCCCGTGCGAACGGCCGTGGCGTCGACCGACCCGGCGACGGTGCTGGCCGACCTCACCGGCTTCCGCGCCGCCGCGGCCCGCGCCGCCGCCGACCTGACCTGAGCGCGCGAACTACTCGACGCAGAAGGTGCTGGCTCTTACGGCTTCGGGGTTGACGTGGTCGCGGAGGCGGCGGAGGATGCGCTCGAGGTCGGCCCGGTCGGAGGCGTCGAGGGGACCGATGAACTCCTCCTCGAGGTGGTCGAGGTGCGCCGGCAGGAGGGCGTCGACGCGATCGCGGCCGGCATCGGTGAGCGCGGCGTAGACCGAGCGGCGGTCACTGGGACAGTCGACCCGGGCCACGAGGCCGTCGCGCTCGAGGCGGTCGACGGCTCGGCTCAGGCCGCTGGCGGACATCGTGACCTGCGCGGCGAGGTCACTGAGGCGCAGGCGCTGCTCGGGGCTGCGGGCGAGGCGCAGGAGCACCTCGAAGGTCTGGTGCGTCATCCCGAAGTCCGCCTCGAGCCGACGGGACAGGTGGGCGGTCAGACCGTCGTGGGTTTCGAAGAACAGCCCGGCCAGCGTGAGGCGGGGGTCGTCGAGGGGTGCATCGGGTGCGTCCACGCCCCCCACGCTACCTCATCGAAGAAATAGTTGCATCCGCAACTTTCCTCGCTAGTCTGTGCAACAGCAACCTTTGCACCTACAAGCAACTCCTGGAAAGAGGATCCCCATGAGCGTCTCCGAAGCCCCCGTGTCCATCGTCCGCACCATCGACGGCCAGGAGCTCCCCGTCGCCGGGCGCTACGCCATCGATGCCTCCCACACCGAGGTCGTGGCCATCGCCCGCCACCTCGTGTTCACCAAGGTGCGGGCCCTGTTCCCCGAGGTGACTGGCCACGTGGTCATCGCCGAGGACCCGACCCAGTCGACGGCCGAGATCGAGATCGCCGTGGCCAGCGTCGAGAGCCGCGACTCGGCCCGCGACGAGCACCTCCGCTCGGCGGACTTCTTCGACGTCGAGAACCACCCCACGATCGCCTTCGCCGCCACGGGCGTGCGCCGGGACGGGGCCGACTGGAAGCTCGACGGCGACCTCACCGTCCGCGGCACCACCCGCTCGGTCACCCTCGACGTCGAGTACCTCGGGGCCGTCACCGACCCCTGGGGCGGCAAGCGCATCGCCTTCACCGCCTCCACCGAGGTCGACCGGGAGGACTTCGGCCTCACCTGGAACGTCGCCCTCGAGACCGGTGGCGTCCTGGTGGGCAAGAAGGTCACCCTCGAGATCGACACCGAGCTGGTCTACGAGGGCTGATCCGCCCGGGCGCCCGGCGGGTCCGCCCCCCCCAAGCGCCGGGCCGGCCGTGAACGGCGAATGCCGGGCCCCCGATCCATCGCCCCTCCGGGACGGTTCGGTGGGCCCGGCATCCTCGCCGGTTCCCGCAGTGTTGAACTTGAAAGCAGTGGTGATCTCGATCAGGCCGTATCGATGCCGGGCACGTCCGGGACGAGGGGGCCTTCGAGGAGGAGGGCGTCGGCCAGGGCCGCGGCCGAGGCGAGCTGGGCGGCGTCGGCACCCCACCCGCGGATGACGTCGTCCACGAAGCGCAGCGCCAAGAGGCGGCCGGCGAAGAGGTCCGGGTCGAAGTGGGCGATGCCTTCGAGAAGGAGCACCCCACCGAGGGCGGCGGCGGCGGTGACCATGCGCTCGGCGGCGTTGCCCGGGGAGATGGCCCCGACGTCGGTGGCCACCTGCACGTTGGCGGTGCCCATGGCGAACAGCTGCCACGCCGACGGCAACATGTTGGCGGCCTCGTCGTCGGAGATCCGCGTCCGGCGGGTGGTGAGGGCCCGGAAGAGGTTCGACTCCTCGGGGTACACCTCGGCGGTGCTCACCCAGAAGCGAAGGCCCAACACGAGACGGGCGAGCGCCGCCTCGACCTCGTCGGCGGCACGGTCGTCCAGCTGGGGGTCGACCCGGGCCTGGAGCCGGCGGTAGGACTCCGTGATGCGGTCGAGGGCCAGCCGCTGCAGCTCGGCGAGCAGCGCGTCCTTCGACGAGAAGTAGGTGTAGATGGTGCCGACCGCGCAGTCGAGGTCGTCGGCCATGCGCTGCATGGTGAGGCGATCGATGCCGTCCTCGCTGACGATGCGCATGGCCGCCCGCAAGTACTGCTCACGGCGGGCCAGGCGATTGCGAGCCCGGCGATCGGCGACTTGAACCACGTTCAGAGTTTGAATGGCGTTCAGTGCCGAGTCAAGGAAAAGATGTGACGGGCGACACACCGAGGCCGGGCCCCGGCGCCCAGGGCTACGTTGCGCCCATGACCGGGTACGAGTGGCTGGACCGATTCGCCGACCACCTGGGGGTCGAACGGCCGGAGCCGGGTGAGATCGAGACCCTCCTCGACCTCGCCGGCGTGGCCGCGCACTCCTCCGAGCGCCTCGCCGCGCCCATCGCCTGCTGGCTGATCGGGCGGGCCGGACTCGACCCCGAGGATGCCCTGAACCTGGCGCGCGACCTGAAGCACGCGGAGACCTGATCGCCGGTCGCCGCCGGCGGCGGTCGGCGCGCTAGCGGCCCTCGAGCGCGGCGTAGCCCTGCTCGACGTCCCACACGTGGTGCACGGGATCGTGCAGCACGTAGCGACCGAAGGACTCGACGGTGAAGCGGGCGCCGTCCGAGCGCATGCCGGTGCGGGCCCACTGGGTGTCCTCGACCCGGTCGTACGCGTCCGCGAAGGCGATGGCGTTGGACTCGAGTTGGCGGGCCACCGCGAACGGGTCCTGACCGGCGTAGTCGTCCTCCACCGCGGTGGCGTCCTGATCCCAGTTCAGGAAGGTGGGGTCGTCCTCGGCCAGGAGCTTCTCGAGGCGACCGAGGCACGTGCTGAACACGTCGCGGACGTGCGCCCCGTACTCGAGCGCCGACCACTGGTCGGGCCGGGGACGTTCGGTGGCGAGCGGTCGGTCGAGCAGCGGGCGCCAGCGCAACGCCACCCGCCGGATCCCGGCGCCGAGGCGCTCGCGGGGGTGGTCGGAGGCCTCGAAGCCGCAGTCCGGGCACGGCCGGTCCAGGACCCAGGTCCAGTCCTTGTCGTCGGGGACCATCGGGGACGTCATGGCGTGAAGGTTACGGGGAGCCGCTCGAGGCCGCGGAGGTTCATGCGACCGTTCCACGTGGGGCCGGGGTCGGCGAGGGCGAGATCGGGGAAGCGCCGGATGAGCCGCCCCACGGCCACCTGCCCCTCGAGACGGGCGAGCGCCGCGCCGAGGCAGAAATGGGTGCCACTGCCGAACGAGACGTGCTGGCCGGCGTTGGCGCGGCCGAGGTCGAGCTCGTCCGCGCTCGGACCCCAGAACGCGCGGTCACGATTGGACGAGGCCAGGCCGGCGAGGACGAACGTCCCCGCCGGGATGGTGCGCCCGGCCACCTCGAGGGGGGCGACCGTGATGCGTCGTGAGAACTGCACCGGGGCGTCGTAGCGCAACAGCTCGTCGACCGCGTTGGCGTCGAGCGAGGGGTCGTCACGCCACCGGGCGAGCTGGTCGGGGTGGCGGAGCAGGGCCAGGGTGCCGTTGCCGATGAGGTTGACGGTGGTCTCGTGGCCGGCGATGAACAGCAGCACCACCTGATCGCGCAGCTCGGCCGGGGTGAGACGGTCGCCGTCCTCCTCGGCCCGGATCAGCGCGGTGAGCAGGTCGTCGGCGGGGTGGTCCCGCTTCCACTCGATCACCTCGTTGACGTGGTCGGTCATCGCGTCCGAGCTGGCGAAGGCGTCACGGGCCTCCTCCTCGGTGATGACGGGGTCCAGCATCTTCACGATGGCGTGCGACCAGTCCCGCAGCTGGTCGCGGTCGGCGTCGGGCATGCCGAGCATCTCGGAGATCACGGTGAACGGCAGCGGGAAGGCCAGGTCGGCGATCACGTCCATGCGCCCGCTCGACGCCACCGCGTCGAGGTGGTCGTCCACGAGGCGCTCGACCAGCGGGCGCAACCCCTCGATCATGCGCGGGGTGAAGGCCTTGGAGACCAGGCGGCGCAAGCGGGTGTGATCGGGCGGGTCGACGTTGAGCATGGCCCGCGCCCCACGGGCGCGGCGCTCCTGCTCGTCGCCGTGACCGGACTCGGCGAGGAGGCGGTCGAACAGGTCGGCCCGGGGGCCCTCCCGGGTGCTGCGGTCCTCCTCGACGCTCAGCGAGGCGTCGCGCAACAGGCGGTTGACGTCGTCGTAGCGGAACAGGATCCACGGCCCGGCCAGGCTCTCGTGGACCGGCTCGGCCTCGCGCAGCGCCGCGAACTGGCGGTACGGGTCCTCGGCGTACCCCGGCTCGAAGGGGTTGTAGATCACCGGCTCGACGGGCGTGCTCGCGCTCACGCCCGAAGCCTACGACCGCCCGCGATACTGCAACCGTGGACACTCCCCCTCAGCCCCCGGTCGACCCGCCCCCGGTGAACCCTGCCCTCCTCGAGGAGGCGGTCGAGCTCTGCCGCCACGCCGGCGAGCTGACCCTGAAGTGGTTCCGTTCGATCGAGCTCTCGGTCGACCACAAAGGCGACGGCACCCCCGTCACCGCCGCCGACAAGGCCGCCGAGCGCTACCTGCGCGAGGAGCTCGAGGCCCGCCACCCCGACGACGCCATCCACGGCGAGGAGGAGGCGGACAAGGCGGGCACCAGCGGTCGGCGGTGGATCATCGATCCCATCGACGGCACCAAGGCCTTCACCAAGGGCGTGCCCCTGTACTGCAACCTGCTCGCCCTCGAGGACGAGCACGGCCTCGCCGTCGGCGTCATCAACCTTCCCGGCCTGACCGAGGTGGTCTACGCCGGCCGGGGCCTCGGTGCCTTCTGCAACGGCAAGCCCGCGCGGGTCAGCTCGTGCGAGTACCTCGACGAGGCCTACCTCACCACCAGCGGGTTCGGCGGCTGGTCCCCCGCGGCGCTGGCGGCCGTCAAGGACGTCGGCATCCACCTGCGCACCTGGGGGGACGGCTTCGGCTACGCGCTCGTGGCCACGGGACGGGTCGAGGCCATGGTCGATCAGGTGGCCAGCCCCTGGGACATCGCGCCGGCGGCGCTCATCCTGGCCGAGGCCGGTGGCCGGTTCACCTCGATGCGGGGTGACGACGGCTTCCACCACGGCAGCGGGCTCGGCACCAACGGCATCCTCCACGACGAGCTCCTCGCCCTCTTCGCCCCCACCTTCGAGGACTGAGCGCGGGTGCCCGTCCCCGACGGGATCGTGGGGCTCACCACCGCCGAGGTCGCGGACCGCCGCGCCCATGGCCTCGGCAACGACGTCCCCGCGGCGCCGACGCGCACCGTGCCGCAGATCCTGCGCGCCAACCTCTTCACCCGCTTCAACGCGCTGCTCGGCGGGCTCCTGGTGGTCATCTTGATCGTGGGCCCGCTCAACGACGCCCTCTTCGGATTCGTGCTGGTGGCCAACGCCCTCATCGGGATCCTCCAGGAGTGGCGGGCCAAGCGCACGCTCGACCGGCTCGCCATCGTCTCGGCCCCGAAGGCCCGGGTGATCCGGGACGGGGTGCCCGCCGAGATCGCCGTCGGCGAGGTGGTGCTCGACGACGTGCTCGTGCTGCGACCCGGCGACCAGGTGGTGGTCGACGCCGAGGTCGTCGAGGCACAGGGCCTCGAGGTGGACGAGTCCCTCCTCACCGGGGAGTCGGACCCCCAGCACAAGTCCCCCGGCGACGCCGTGATGTCGGGCAGCTTCGTGGCCGCGGGGTCGGGCCACGTGACGGCCACCAAGGTCGGGGCCGAGGCCTACGCCGTGAAGCTGGCCGAGGAGGCCCGCCGCTTCACCCTCGCGTCGTCCGAGCTGCGCAATGGCATCGACCAGATCATCAAGTACGTCAGTTGGGCCATGCTGCCCACCGCGGCCCTTCTGCTGTTCAGCCAGCTCCGCGCGCACGACGGCCTCGCCGAGGCCCTCGCCTCCACCGTCGGCGGCGTCGTGGCCATGGTCCCCGAGGGCCTCGTGCTGCTGACCAGCGTGGCCTTCGCCGCCAGCGTCGTTCGTCTCGGTCGCCAGCAGGTGCTCGTCCAGGAGCTGCCCGCGGTCGAGACCCTCGCGCGCGTCGACGTGATCTGCCTCGACAAGACGGGGACCATCACCGCCGGCGACATCGCCTTCGCCGACCTCGAGGTGGTGGGCGACGGTGCCGAGTCGGTCGTGGCCGCCGCGCTCGCCGGGCTCTCGGCGTCGGACCCCAACCCCAACGCCACCCTGGCCGCCATCGGGCGTGCCCCCGTCGTCGCGAGGGCCGCGGCGGAGGACACCTGGGACGCCCGTCTCGCGGTCCCCTTCTCGTCGGCCCGCAAGTGGAGCGGCTCGGACTTCACCACCCAGGGCACCTGGGTGCTCGGCGCTCCCGAGGTGCTCCTCGGCGACGCCGGCGGCGAGTCGGCCGACCAGTGCCGCTCCCGGGTACAGGAATTGGCCGCACTCGGCCGCCGGGTGGTCCTGCTCAGCCGCACCGACGCCGCGCTCGTCGGCGACGAGCTGCCGGCGGGCCTCGCGCCCCAGGCGCTCGTGCTGCTGGCCGACCAGGTGCGTCCCGACGCCCCCGAGACCCTCGCCTACTTCGTGGCGCAGGACGTCCGGGTCAAAGTCATCTCAGGCGACAATCCCACCACCGTCGCCGCGGTGGCCCGCGAGGCCGGCGTGCCCGACGTGGGCGACGGCTACGACGGGCGGGACCTCCCGGAGGACGAGGCGGCGCTGGCCGACGTGCTCGACGAGCACCACGTGTTCGGTCGCGTCCAGCCCCACCAGAAGCGGGCCATGGTGAAGGCGCTCCAGGCGAAGGGCCACGTCGTGGCCATGACGGGCGACGGGGTCAACGACGTGCTCGCCCTGAAAGACGCCGACATCGGCATCGCCATGGGCTCCGGCTCGTCGGCGTCGCGCGCCGCCGCGCAGATCGTGCTGCTCGACGGCCGCTTCGCCACCATGCCCGGCGTGGTGGCGGAGGGCCGCCGGGTCATCAACAACATCCAGCGCGTAGCCAACCTCTTCCTGACCAAGACCACCTACTCGATGCTGCTGGCCCTCAGCGTCGGCGTGATCGGCTTCGCCTTCCCCTTCCTGCCCCGCCACCTGACCCTGGTGGGCAGCCTCACCATCGGCATCCCCGCGTTCTTCCTGGCCCTCGCCCCCAACCGCAACCGGGCCCGCTCTGGCTTCGTGCCCCGGGTGCTGCGCTTCGCCGTCCCCGCCGGCACCCTCGCGGCGATCGTCACGTTGACGAGCTACGCCATCGCCCACGCCAACGACGCCGTGAGCCTCGATCAGGCGCGCACCGTCGCGACCCTCACGCTCGTCAGCACCGGCCTGTGCATCCTCGTGCGCCTCGCGCAGCCCTTCAACGCGTGGCGCAAGGCGCTGGTGCTGTGGATGATCGGCCTCTTCGTGGCCGCGCTGCTGCTCCCACCCGCCCGCGCCTTCTTCGCCCTCGAGCTGCCGCCGCCGTACCTCTACGGCGTTGCCGCCGCGCTCGTCGCCGCCCAGGAGCTGGTGTGGCGGGCCATCCGGGGCCGGGTCCCGCCTCCGGAGCCCGACGACGGGCAAGATGAAGGGGATGGATGACGCCGCCTTCCTCGTCGCGCTCCGGCGCGAGTCCGACGCACTGAGCGCCGCCGCCCGCGGTCACCTCGGCGCCGGTGTCCCCGCCGTCGAAGGGTGGACGGTGGGCGAGGTGGTGGCGCACGTCGGCCAGGGTGCGCAGTGGGCGGTGCACCTGGTGCGCGACGGCATGGACGCGACCGCCGCGCTGCTCGCACTCGGCCCCGACCCCGACGCCGACGCCCTCGGCGAGGACGGCCTGCTGGCGTGGTTCGACGCCCGCACCGACGAGGTGTGCGCGGCCTTCGAGGCGGCCGGCCCGGACACCACGTGCTGGACCTTCACCGGCGACGGTCCCGCGAGGGACTGGTGGCGCCGTCGGGCGCAGGAGACCGCCATCCACCGCTGGGACGTGGCCGGCGCGGCCGGCGCCGCCGCCCCCGTCGAGCGCGACCTCGCCCTCGACGGCATCGACGAGGTGTTCGAGCTGTTCGTGCCCCGGCTCGGCGACCGCCTCGCGGGCGACGGGCGAACCCTGCACCTGCACGCCACCGACGAGGGCCTGCCCGACGGCACCGGTGAGTGGACCGTCGCCTTCACCGCCGATGGTCCTGTCTGCGAGCGGGGTCATGCCAAGGGCGATGCCGCGGTGCGGGGCCCGGCGTCGGACCTCCTCCTCCTGCTCTGGAACCGTGTCCCCCGGAGCCGCCTCGAGGTCTTCGGCGACGCCGGCGTGCTCGACTTCTGGGCCGAGCGCGCCCGCATCTGAGCGCCGGGCGGACCCGCTACGCCTGCATCGGGCCTCGGGCCCGGGCCTCCTCGATGGTGGCCACCGCGTCACGGAGGTGCTGGATCCAGTCCGCCTCGTGGTGGCCGACCAGGCGCACGCACCAGGCCAGCGCCTCGCTGCGGCTGCGGGCCACGCCGGCGTCGATGAGCGTGTCGAGCACGTCGCGCTCGTCCATGCGGAGGCGGGTCATCACCGGGGTGCTGACGGTGGTGAAGTGCTCCTCCTCGGCCTGTCCGCCGGAGGGGCAGACGACGCCCCACGACACCTTGCGCCCCCAGACGACCTCCGCCTCGGCGGCGATGGCCATGCGGTGGGGGCGGGTGGCCTCCCGGAAGGCGGTGATGCACCGTTGGCGCTCGACGGCCGCCGGACCGTCGCACTCTTCGGGGGCCGGCACGCGCAACGGGCCGACCACGAGGATCTCCTCGCGATCGACCCGCACGCTCGGTGCTTCGTCGAACCAGTCCTCCGGCAACCGCTCGACCACCCACGTGACGATCTCGCGGGGGGCGGGGTCAGCCATGGATTACATGATTACACAGCGACTCGGTTGTAGGGAACCCCGACCGGGATGGACTCCTCTTCGATCATGTCGTCGGTGATGACCTGATCGAGACGGTGCTTCCAGGCGCTCGCCTCGCCGATGGCGTCGGCGTAGTTGGCCTTGCGCTTGGCCACCCGGCCCACGGGCTCCTCGACCCCCACCTCGGGGTTGTCGTACTGGCGCTCGATGCCTTCTTTCAGCATGGCGAGGGCCTCGGACCGGAGCTGGCTGATGCGGGACTCGGTCACGCCGAGGAAGCGGGCCAACTCGAGCGAGGTGCGGTTCTCGAGGAAGTAGCCCACGATGACCAGGCGCTGGCGCTCGGGCAACAGCTCGACGGCGTCACGCAGGTACGCGTGCAGCTCCCGGGTCTCCAGCTCCTCGAGCGGCTCGACCGCGGTGCGGTCCACCAGGACGTCCACGAGGGTGAGGTCCTCGTCCACGTCGTCGGTGACCTCGTGCTCGAGGGCCAGGACCACCGAGCGGAAGAGCCGGTCCTGGAGCTTCGACAGCTCGGCGAGGGTGATGCCGAGCTCGTCGGCCATCTCCCGCAGCGACGGCACCCGACCCAGTTCGGTGGCCAGTCGCTGCTCTGCCGCCTCCAGCTTGCGGGCCAGGGTGCGGACCGAGCGCGGCGCCCAGTCGGCGGCCCGGACCGCATCGAGGATCGCGCCCCGGATGCGCTGTGCGGCGAACCGATCGAACGGGACACCCCGAGCCTCGTCGTAGCGGCGGGCCGCTTCGACGAGTCCCAGTGCGCCGGCCCGAGCCAGCTCGTCACGGTCGACGTGGCGGGGGAAGTGCACCGCCACCTGGAACACGATGTGTCGGACGAGCGGTAGGTGCTCTTCGATCAACCGTGCGGAATCTGGTGTATCGCCCATGTCTGTATCGCCCCTCCTAGTTGAACCAACGTCGGAGTAACGACCACTTCGGCTGAGACCTTTAGAACAAATCCGAAGTTTCTTCGAGTTACATTGATGTAATTAGATCGGTAGTGCATTCGCATCAAATGACAGCATTGTCATTTGATGCATTCGCATCCGCCGAGGTCAGGCCCCCGCGCCTTCGAAGACCGCGGCGCGCACACCTCGCCGGGCCAGGTCGGCCAGGAGGCCGAGCACGTCGTCACCTGCGGCGAGGCCGGCACTGCCCACGGGAAGGCGCCGTTCCGCCACCCAGAGGGCGGCCACCGCGGCCACCGCGCCGGCGGCGACGCCCGGTCGGTCCATCGCGCCGAGCACCTTCGTCTCGCGCCGCTGGCCTTGACGGCCCCGGACCTCGACGCGCAGAGCGCCCGGCCCACCCTCGGGATGGGGCGGGCGCAGCATGGGCAGGCGGGCGGTGAGGCGATCGCGGCGCGTGGCTCCGAGGCGGGCGGTCACCCGGGAAACCTCGGGGAACGCGGGTTGGAGCAACATCGCGTCGGGCAGCGCGGCCCGATAGCAGTCGGCGCCGCCGATGGGGTCGGGGAACCAGCAGAGCTCGCGGCCCGAGCCGCCCGGCCGCTCGACCCACTCGTCGTCGCGCCAGTCCACGGCGATGCCGCCGAGGGCCCGGTGGTGCTGGCGGGCGCAGGCGGGCCCGCCGGTGCCGACCTTGGCCACGTGCACCTCGTCGACGTGATCGAAGCCGGCGGCGGCATGGCGGGCCAGCAGGCAACTGAAGCCAGGCGAGAAGGCCGCGCCGGCCACGACGGTCACGCCCTGGTCACGGCACCAAGGGTCCAGGGCGAGGAGGTCGCGGACGTCGTCGATGGCGTCGCTGGTGGAGACCACGCCGACGCCCCGCCCGACGAGGGCCCGTGCGGTCGGGAGATGCGCCCCGCTCGGCGTCGCCAGGAGCACGGCGTCGACGTCGGCACCCAGCAGGGCGTCCTCGCTGACGATCTGCACCCGGTCGGGCATGGCCTCGTGCAACAGGCGCGTGCGGTCGGGGTCGGTGTCGTGGGCCAGCACGGTCTCGACCGCGTCGGTGGCCGCGAGCTGTCGGGCGGCGCGGGCACCGGTGGCGCCCACGCCGACCACGGCGATCTTCATGTGGCGGGCGGGATCACGTCAGGTCGGGACCGGACAGCTCACGCCAGCCCCCACCCTTCGGCGGGGTGCCACCGGTCCCCCGCAGGCGCAGGACGGCGGCGAACATCCCGGCCACCCCCAGGGCCACCAGTGCTCGTCGTGCCATCTTCATAGGGGGACGACGGTAGCGGGTCGGCGGCGGCGCCGTCACCGGCGATCCGGTCGCGCTCGCCCGGCTGGTGCAGCAGGTCGCCGTGGTCGCACGCTCGGTCAGCCTGCTCGAACTGGTCGCCGTCGCTAGCATCCGGGCGATGCGCCGGGAGCGAAGGGGGGTGCTGGGCGCCGTCGTCCTCGTCGGCGTCCTGGCGGCGACATCGCTCGTGGCGGGTCGGGCGGCGGCGACGCCCTCGTCCGTGGGCCGCTCGACCGTCGGTCCGTCGTCGGTGACGCCGATCGTGTCGTCCGGTTCCCACCACGCGTGCGGGCTGTCCGCGGACGGGCAGGTCCGGTGCTGGGGGCGCAACCAGTGGGGGCAGCTCGGCCTGGGGGACACCGTCAACCGGGGCGACCAACCGATCGAGATGGGGCCGTCACTGGCGTCCGTGGACCTGGGCGCGGGGCGTTCCGCGGTTGCCCTCAGCGCCGGCAGCCAGCACAGCTGCGCCGTGCTCGACAACGGCCAGGTCAAGTGCTGGGGCTACAACGACTACGGGCAACTCGGCCTCGGGGACACCGCCGAGCGCGGTGACCAGCCCGGCGAGATGGGCGACGCCCTCCCGCCCGTCGACCTCGGCGCCGGCCGCACCGCCACCGCCGTCAGCGCCGGCGACTCCTACACCTGCGCCGTGCTCGACAACGCCCAGCTCAGATGCTGGGGCTCCAACACTTCCGGCAGGCTCGGGCTCGGGGACACCGCCAACCGCGGCGACGACCCCGGCGAGATGGGCGACGCCCTCCCGCCCGTCGACCTCGGCGCCGGCCGCACCGCCACCGCGGTGAGCGCCGGCGACTCCTCCGCCTGCGCGGTGCTCGACGACGGCCGGCTCAAGTGCTGGGGCAGCAACGGGTCCGGCGCGCTCGGGCTCGGGGACACCGCCAACCGCGGCGACGGGCCCGGCGAGATGGGCGACGACCTCCCCGCCGTCGACCTCGGCACCGGACGCACCGCCACCGCCGTCGCCCTGGGGCTTCACCACACCTGCGCGCTGCTCGACGACGGCCGCATCAAGTGCTGGGGCGAGAACAGCCACGGGCGGCTCGGGCTCGGGGACACGGCCGACCGCGGCGACGGCCCCGGCGAGATGGGCGACGACCTCCCCGCCGTCGACCTCGGCACCGGACGCACCGCCACCTCGGTGGACTCCGGCTACGACTCCTCCAGCGGGGGCGGCCACACCTGCGCCGCGCTCGACAACGGCCAGGCCAAGTGCTGGGGGTACAACGACCACGGCGCGCTCGGACTCGGTGACCGCTTCAGTCGAGGCGACCAGCCCTTCGAGATGGGCGACGACCTCCCCGCCGTCGACCTCGGCACCGGACGCACCGCGACCGCGATGGCCGCGGGCAGCACCCATTCCTGCGCGCTGCTCGACAACGGTCAGGTCAAGTGCTGGGGGAGCAACGGCTTCGGCCAGCTCGGCCTCGGCGACACCGCCGCACGGGGACGGAGCCCCGGCCAGATGGGCGACAGCCTCCCCGGCACCATCGAGCTGCTCGGCGCATTGGCCGGCCTCGTCACCGATGGCGACGGTGCGCCGCTGGCCGGGACCTTGGTGGCGGCGCTCGACACCAACGGGTACGGCGTCGCCGGGGGTGCCGTGGCCGCCATCAACGGCCAGTTCCACTTCCCGGTGCCCGACGGCACCTACCTCATCTACGCCATCGACCCGAGCGCGGCCAACGAGCCCGGGTTCTTCGGCGCCCCCACCACCGTCTCGGTCGATGGCGCCACCACACTCGTGGCCGGAACGCTCGCTTCGCGCTTCGGTGCGGTCTCGAGCACCGTCACCGACGCGACCACAGCCGGCCCGGTCAGCGGCGCACTCGCGCTGGCGCTGAGCCTCGACCGAGGCGGCGAGCCCGTCGCCGCTTGGACCACCGACGCCAGCGGTCAGGTCAGCCTCTCGGGCCTGCACCCCGGCAACCACCTGCTCGCCGTCGCCGACCCCACGGGCGCCCATGCCACCGCCACCACCCCGTTCGCCGTCGCCGCCGACACGACCACCACCGCCGACGTGATCCTCTCCCAGCAGACGCCGGTCGGCACCGGATCGATCCTCTTGGGTCGCCTCACCGACTCGGCCTCCTCGGCGCCCGTCGCCGGTGGCATCGTCGCCGCCTTCCGAGCGAGCGACTTGGCCTTCGTCCGCGCCGCGAGGTCCAGCTCGACCGGCGGCTACGCCCTCAACCTCGCGGCCGGCAGCTACAAGCTGTTGTTCATCGACCCTTCCGGCCACCACGTCACGGAGTGGTTCGACGACCGGGCCGGCGTCGATCCCGTCACCGCCACCGCGGTCAGCGCGCCCGGCACCGCCAACGCCACCCTGGCTCCGACCACCGGCGAGATGTCGGGCACCATCTCGCTCGGCGACCGCGCCGCCGCCAGCGCGTGGGTCGTCGCCGTCGGCTCCTCAGGCATCGCCGGTGGTGCGGTCACCGATGCCGAGGGGGCGTACCGGATCACCGGGCTGAGCCCCGGCAACTACCGTGCCGCGGTCGTCCACCCGCTCAGCGGCCGGTTCGAGTACTGGATCGACGGCACCTCCTACGCCGACGCCGCAGTGTTCCCCGTCACCGCCGGCCACGACGCCCCCGTCGACGCACAGCTCTGAGACGCCGGCGTCCCACGGGACGTCATGTCCGGTCGCCGTCGCCCCGCTGCGCCCAGAGCGCGCCGGCGCGGCGCCAGGTTCTCGGTCCTGCCGCGGTCAGGGCAGCCGTGGCGGGCTTTGAGAAGGGCGGTCCAGGAGGCGTCGACGTTGACCCGGTGTGCGTAGTAGAGCGCCATACCCTGGCCGGACTCGGCGGGTTGGATGATCTGCCTCGCAAGCCCTCCACCGAACGCGCCGCTGGGTCATCATGGCCGGCGTGTTCGGACGGTTCAGCGCCGCGGCCAAGATGCGCGATCGGGCCCGACCCCTGCTCGAGCCTGGCGAGGTGATCGAGTTCGCCTTTCCGGCCATCGTCGGCCACCGCACCCACGACCACCAGCGGATCGAGCAGCGCATCATCGCGGTGACCGACCGGGCCATCGTGGTCATGGACAACGCGGGTCTCCGCCTCAACCCCGTGCGGATACGGCGACGGGTCCCCCGCCAGACCCGCCTCGGCCCCGTCTCGTGGAAAAACAACTTCTGCGACACCCTCGGCGAGGAGCTGACCATCGACAGCCGCTGGTTCGGCGAGGTCCGCGCCGCCGACGCCGCCATCGGCTGGCACGACGACTGACCCCGGTCGGCGCCGCTTTCCTGTCACACCCCCTGGGGAGAATGGGGCATGGTCGACCTCGCCACCGATCCTGTTGCGAGCGCCGACGCGCTCGCCGGTGAGGGCCCGGGTGGGTGGGGGCCGGGGGCGCGCACCCGGCGGGTGCGGGACCTGTTCGCCCTGAAGGAGCGCACCGAGGCGGCGTTGCTCGCCGAGGTCGCCCAGTGGGACGCGGCCAAGGATTGGGCGCTCGACGGGCAGCTCTCGGCGCCGGCGTGGCTGGCGTGGCAGACCCCGGTCACCAAGACCGTCGGCGGCCGGGTCGTCGCCGACGCCACGTTCCTCCGGGCCCACGACGACATCGGCGCCCTGTTGGCTGCCGGTGAGTTGTGCTGCGCGCACGTGACCGCGATGGCCAAAGCCGCCAAGGGCCACGAGACCGAGTTCGCCATCTGCAAAGAGTCCCTGGTGGGCTCGGCCCGCGAGATGAACGCCACGGACTTCGCCGCGGTGATGGCCGGG